>CAZOIB010000371.1:0-7673 GCA_964579785.1 uncultured Lysobacter sp.
GCGCACCTCACGCTCAAGGACGCCGCAGTCCCCATCGCGGTCAACCTGGCCCGCTACGATGCCCCGGAAACGCGCTACTGTCCCGCGGGCGTTTACGAGATCGTCGCGGACGGGCAGAATCCCCGCTTGCAGATCAACGCGCAGAACTGCGTGCACTGCAAGAGTTGCGACATCAAGGACCCGACCCAGAACATCCACTGGGTCGTGCCCGAAGGCGGCGGCGGCCCGAACTACCCGAACATGTAGTTCTCGCGCGGGCCGATGATTCGCTGGGACGATAACGGGCTAGGAGGAGCAACGATGACGAACGTCGCAGACTTGCTGAAGGCCAAGCCGTCGCGGATGGTGGCCATCAGGCCGCAGGACACCGTGCTGGATGCCGTCAAGCTGATGGCCACCGAGAACATCGGCGCCGCCATCGTCATGAACGGCGACAAGCTCGTGGGCATCCTCTCGGAGCGCGACTACGCGCGCAAGGTGGTCCTCATGGGACGCTCCTCCGAGACCACGCTCGTCGAGGAGATCATGACCGCCAACGTGATCTGCGTCAGCCCGCGCACCAAGAGCCGCGACTGCATGGCGCTCATGTCGGAGAAGAACATCCGCCACCTGCCGGTGGTGGACAACGGCCGCGTCATCGGCATGGTGTCCGTCCGCGACATCGTGGCCGACATCATCGCCGACCAGGACTTCACCATCTCGCAGCTCGAGCAGTACATCAGCGGCCAGTAGCGTCCGCACCCCGACGCCTCGCCACAGGAGACCCCGGGCACGATGCTGCAAGTCCGAGGCCTCGCCAAGTCCTGGCCGAACGGGGCGTCTCTCTTCGCAGCGGTGGATCTCGAGCTCGCCCCGGACGAACTCGTCGCCATCCTCGGCGAATCGGGCGCCGGCAAGTCCACGCTCCTCAACATCATCGCCGGCCTCGATCGCGCCGATGCGGGCACGGTCGTGGTGTCGGGCTCCGTGATCACGGCACTACCGGAAGACGAGCTGGCACGGTGGCGGCGGCGCCACGTGGGCTTCGTCTTCCAGTCGTTCCACCTGCTGCCCTACCTCAGCGTCGAGGAAAACGCCGCCCTGCCCCTGCTGTTGAACGGCGTGTCCGCCGCCGAGCGCCACACCCGCGCGCTGGCCGCGCTCGAGTCGGTGGGCATGGCCGCGCACGCCGGCCGCCGGCCCGCCTCGCTTTCCGGTGGCGAGATGCAGCGCGTGGCGGTCGCGCGCGCCGTGGCGCACCGGCCCGCGCTCGTGCTCGCCGACGAGCCCACCGGCAACCTGGACGAGGCCAACGCCGCGGCAACCCTGGAGGCGCTGCGCACGGCCGTGAAGCGCGAGGGCGCGGCGGGCCTGCTGGCAACGCACTCCACCGTGGCTGCCGCGTCCGCGGACCGCGTCCTGCGCCTTTCCGGCCGCCGCCTCGGGCCGGCATGAACGCGGCGCTCGTCGCCACCCTCCTGCGCGGTTCGCTCTCCGCCAACCGCTGGCGCTCGCTCCTCGCCATCGCCTGCATCGCGCTCGGCGTGGCGCTGGCCGGCGCGGTGAACACGCTGCACGCCTCGGCGCTCGACGAGATCGATCGCGCGGCGCGGCTCCTGGCCGGCGCCGCGGACTGGCAGGTCAAGGGACCGCGCAACGGCTTCGACGACGCCACCTACGCGCCCGTGGCCCTGCACCCCGCGGTGGCGGTTGCCTCGCCCGTCGTCGAACTCGAGGCAACGCTCGCCGGGCGCAACGGCACGATCCGCGTGCTGGGCATCGACCCGTTCCGCGCCGCGCGCCTGCAACCCGGCTTCCTCGCCGAGGCGGCAACGCGCCGCGACGAGGGCACCGCCGCGCCGCTGGCCGTCGATTCCGCGTGGCTCACGCCCGCCGCGCTGGCTCGCCTGGGCGTGGCGGTCGGCGACACGGTGGCGCTCGGCGGCCCGCAGGGCGAGGTGCGGCTGCTGGTCGCAGGCACGCTTCCCGCCCTCGACCGCGGCGGTCCGCTGGCCGTGCTCGACATCGCCGCCGCGCAGCTGCACTTCGGCCGCATCGGCGTGGTCCACCGCATCGACCTGCGCCTGAAGGCGGACGTGCCGCGCGAAGCGGCCCTGCGGGGAATCGCGGCGCTGTTGCCGCCAGGCGTAACCCTGACGCGCCCCGAGGAAGCGGCCCTGCGCACGGCAGGGCTCACCCGGGCCTATCGCGTGAACCTGACCGCGCTGGCCCTCATGGCGCTCTTCACCGGCGGCTTCCTCGTCTTCGCCACGCTCGCGCTGCAGGCGGCCCGGCGGCGGCAGGAATTCGCGCTGCTGCGCGCGCTCGGTCTCACGGCGGGCAGCGTGCGCGCCTTCCTCGCGATCGAGGGCGCCCTCCTCGGGCTTGCCGGCGCGCTCGCCGGAACGGCGCTGGGGCTCGCGGCCAGCCGCGCCCTGCTGGCGCGCTTCGGCCACGACCTCGGCGCCGGCTTCTTCTCCGCGGCGGGCAATACCTTCGCGCCCGATGCCGGCGCGCTCGCGATCATCGCCGTGCTGGGCGTGCTGACCGCCGCGGCCGCGGCCCTCGCGGTGACCCGGAGCCTCGCGCGGCTCGACGTCGCGCAGGCGCTCAAGGACCGGCACGTGGACCTCCCCTCCCCGCCGGGAGGATGGTCCTGGCCGCTCGCCCTGGCGGCCGCAGCGCTCGTCGCCGCGTTCGTTCCCGCGGCCGGCGAGATCGCGGTGGGCGGCTACCTTTCCATCGGCCTGGCGCTCGCCGCCGCCGTGATGGCCGTGAGCCCCGCCTCGCGGTTCCTGCTCGCGCACACGCCGGCGAGCGATGCGCCGCTGCGCACGCTGGCGCGCGCGCAGGTGCAGAGCCTGCCGGGACACCTCTCCGCCATGGTCTCCGGCATCGTGGTGAGCGTGGCCCTCACCGCGGCGATGGCGATCATGGTGCACTCGTTCCGCATCTCGCTCGACCGGTGGCTCGGCGGCGTGCTGGAGGCCGACCTCTTCGCGCGTGCGGCGCCGCAGGGCGATGCCAGCGTGTTCTCGCCGCAGGCCCAGGCCGAAATGGCGGCGGTTCCCGGCGTGGCCCGCATCGATCCCATCCGCTTCGAGCGCCTGACGCCGGAAGGCGCGACGGGGCTCCTCACCGTGATTGCGCGTCCGGTCGACGCAACCCTGCTGCGCGGCTTCCAGGCCGACCCCGCGGAAGTGCCGCCGCGCCACGGTCCGGTCAACGCATGGATCTCGGAGGCGGCCGTGGATCTCTTCGCCTGGCGCGCAGGCCAGGAAGTGACGCTGCCGCTGGCTGGCCGGCGCGCCACCTTCCGCATCGCCGGAACCTTCCGCGACTATTCGCGCACCTGGGGAGCGATCCTCGTCGACCTGGCCGACTACCGCGCGCTCACCGGCGACCCGCTCGCCAACGACGTCGCCGTGCACCTGGGCCCCGGCGCCGACGTGAAGGCGATCACGGCCGGTCTCGCCCGCGTGGTGGGAAAGGTGCCCGGCGCGGAGCTGAACGACGCGACCCACATCCACCGCCGGGCGCTGGCCATCTTCGACCGCACCTTCGCCGCCACCTACGCGCTGGAGGCGGCGGCCATCCTGATATCTCTGGCCGGCGTGACCTCCAGCTTCGCGGCGCTGGCCTGGTCGAGGCGCCGGGAATTCGGCGTGCTGCGCCACCTCGGGCTCGCGCGCGGCGAGGTGCTGCGCCTGCTCGCCCTCGAGGGCGGCGCGGCGGGCATCATCGGCGCCCTCCTCGGGCTCATCGCGGGCGCAGCCGTGAGCGTCGTGCTGGTGCATGTCGTGAACCGGCAATCGTTCCACTGGGGCATGGCGATCCACTGGCCGTGGCTCGCGCTCGCCTTGCTGGCCGGATCGGTCGTGTTCCTGTGCGCGCTCGGCGCCTCGGCCGCGGGACGGGCCGCCGTGGCGCGCGAAGCCGTGCATGCGGTGAAGGACGATGCGTAGGCTCACCGCACTGCTCCTGCTGCTGGCTTTTGCCCTCGCGGCGAACGCCACCGATTACGCGCCGGTACGTCCGGGCCTGAAGCTCGCCTTCCCCACCGATTACGGGGCGCACCCGGACCACCGCATCGAGTGGTGGTACGCCACCGGGCACCTCGACACGCCGCGCGGGCCGCTGGGCTTCCAGGTCACCTTCTTCCGCCTGCGCAACAAGGAGGCGGACGCCAACGCGAGCCGCTTCGCGCCGAAGCAGCTGCTCTTCGCGCATGCGGCGCTGGCCGACCCCGCGCACGGCCGCCTGCGCCACGACCAGCGCATCGCCCGCGCGTTTCCCGCCCTGGCCGAGGCGCGCACGGGCGAAACCGACGTCTTCATCGACGATTGGTCGTTGCGGCGGGTGGACGGGCGCTACGTGGCACGCATCCCGGGCGAGGGGTTCACGCTCGACCTCACGCTCACGCCGACGCAACCGCTCCTGCCGCAGGGCGAGGCAGGCTACAGCCGCAAGGGACCGCTTCCCGCGCAGGCAAGCGGCTACTACAGCGAACCGCATCTGGCGGTGACGGGGGCGGTGACGATCGGCGGCCAGCGCATCGCGGCGAACGGCTCCGCGTGGCTCGACCACGAATGGTCGAGCGAGATCCTGGCCGGGAACGCCGTGGGCTGGGACTGGGTGGGACTCAATCTCGACGGCGGCGGCGCGCTGATGGCCTTCCGCCTGCGCGACGCGGCGGGCGGCACGGTGTGGGCTTCCGCAACGCTGCGCGCAGGCGGAAGATTGCGCGTGTACGCGAAGGACGAGGTGCGCTTCACGCCGCGACGCACCTGGGCCTCGCCGCGCACCGGCGTCGCCTGGCCGGTGGCGATGGACTTCGCGATCGCGGGCGAGACGTGGACGGTGACGCCGATGCTGGACGACCAGGAGATGGATGCGCGCGGCTCGACCGGCACGCTCTACTGGGAAGGGGCGGTGCGCGCCACGGGGCCGGACGGCACCGGGGGCCGCGGCTATCTCGAGTTGACGGGCTATTCGGGAAAGCTGCGCTTTTGAGCGCGCTCCCGGCATCCGCCCTCTTTGCCGCAGCGCCTCCCGCGGACAGCGTGCGCGCGGAAGTCGGCCACATCGCCGCCATCGAGGGCCTGCGCGGCGTGGCCGTGCTCTGGGTGATGCTCTTCCACTGGGTCGCCCTGCGCGACGGCCGGTTCGACGACGCCTTCATCGGCGCGATGGCGGCCTGGGCGCCGCTGGAGGCCTTCGTGCGCAACGGCTACCTCGGCGTGGATCTCTTCTTCATCGTCACCGGCTTCCTCCTCACGCTGCCCTGGTTCCGGCATGCCGACACGGGCCTGCCGGCGCCGGACTGGCGTTCCTTCTACGCGCGGCGCGCGCGGCGGATCGTGCCCGCGTACTACGTGCAGCTCATGTTCCTCTTCTTCCTGGTGCTGCCGCTCGCCTATCCGCGCATCTGGCTCGAGTCCACGCCCTTCGTGGTGCACAACCTCGGCGCGCACCTGGCCTTCCTGCACTACACCTCGCCACTCACGTCCTCCTCGTTGACGGTGAACGGGGCCCTGTGGACGCTCGCGATCGAGATGCAGTACTACCTGCTCCTGCCGCTGGTCGCGCCGCTTTTCGTGCGCTGGCCGTGGCGCAGCCTCGCGGCGGCGGCGGTGATCGCCACGGGGTGGCGATGGCTGGTCTGGAACGATCTCGATTTCCTCGCCAACCTTTACCTCGAGCTGGGCGCCAGGGCGGGAGTGACCGAGAAGGGAGCGCGGCACCTCATCGCCACGCAGCTTCCGGCATGGTCGCTGCACTTCGCGCTGGGCATCCTGGCGGGAAGGGCCTGGCTGCTGCGGCCGCGGAAACCGGCCGCCGCATTGGAGCAATGGCTTCCGGTCGGGATCCTGGCCGTCGCGCTCTTCGGGCTCCACGCGGTGCTGCGCGACGGGACGGCGATCCTGGGTCAGCTGGGGTGGGCCGCGTTTCCGGTCCTGCTGGCGCTGGGGCTCGGCGCGGTGGTCCACGTTCCCGCGCCGCTACTGGCGGCGACGGTGGCAACTCCCCCCCTCGTGGCATTGGGAAGGATCAGCTATTCGGCCTATCTCTACCACCTGCCGTTGCTGCTTCTCTGCAACGCATACGCCCCGGCCACCGGCGGATCGACGGCCCTGCCCCTGTGGATCGCATCGGTGGTCCTGGTCGCGGCGGTATCCTACCTTTTCGTGGAGCGACCCTACCTGCACATGCCGGGGCTGGAACACCGTGAACGTGCCTGATCACTCGACCTGCCGGTTTGAAAAGAAGCCAATGCGCGCGTTCGGCGGCATCTTCTTCCTCGCGGCAGCGCTTGCTGTCTTCTGCCCGGGGCTGGCACGGGCCGAAAAGATCGATGCCTCCCTGCGCGAGGAAGTGCAGCGCGTGCCCGTGCCGGCGACCAACGCCACCATCGTGGTCACCAGCTTCAGGCCCCGGGGTTCCGGCCCGTTTCCCTGGATCGTCCTGAGCCACGGCACGGCGCCCACCGCGGAAGCGAACCGCGTGATGGGCCGCTACCGCCCGCTGCACCCGGTGCGCGAATGGGTGAAGCGGGGCTACGCAGTGCTGGTGCCGGTGCGGCGCGGCTATGGCGCGAGCGGTGGCGACCGGTTGGGCGACGCCTATGGCAGTTGCAGGAATCCGGATTTCCGCCGCGCCGGCGAAGGTGCGGCGGCCGACCTGCTCGCCACTGTCGCGTGGGCGAAGACGCAGGGTGATCTGGCGCCGGATCGCTGGCTGCTCGTGGGGCAGAGCGCCGGCGGCTTCGCCTCGATCTACACCGCAGCGAAACGCCCCGCCGGGCTGGTGGCGGTGCTCGCCTTCTCGCCCGGGCGCGGCGGCGACCCGGACAAGCGCCGTGGCGAGCCGTGCGGGTCGGACCAACTGGCGAAGCTCATGGCGGACATCGCACCGCAGGTCGCCGTGCCGGTGCTGTGGTTCTACGCCGAGAACGACGAGTACATCGGTCCGCGCGTCCAGAAGCTCTGGTTCGAGAGCTTTCGCGCGGCTGGCGGTCGCGGCGAACTCGTGGTGATTGCGCCGTTCCCGGGCGCACGCGGTCACGGCGTGTTTCCCTCTTCGGCCGGCAAGGCGCTCTGGGTGCCCGCCGTGGCAGACTTCTACCGCACGCAGCGAATCGGGCTGCCCTTCCCGGACTGATCCGGTCGCGGCGCGCGCCAGGGAGATCCCATTGGACGAACGCGACGGCGGGTGTGACTGCCGGGAAATCCGTTACCGCATGCAGACGCGACCGCTGTTCGTGCACTGCTGCCACTGCCGCATCGCGGTGTGGAGCCACATCGAGGCCTGGCAACGCGAGGCCGGATCACGATGAGTGCGCCACGACCCGCGCCGGAGAATCGCTGGCCGGTGGCCCCGTATGCCATCGCCGCGATCGCCGGCGTCGCCCTCTGGATCGGCACCTCCCTCATCTCCGGCAAGCGCGAAGCGTGGGACGCGGCGATCTACTGGACGGCGGCTTACCCGATTGCCATCGCCCTGTCCGGGCTGCTCGGGTTCGCCTACCCGAAGGCAACGTGGCGCTGGCCGCTCGCGATCTTCCTGTTCCAGTTCGTGGGGATGGTGATCCGCAACGGCGAGCTGGGCGGGCTGTGGCCCCTCGGCATGGTGCTGTTCGCGGTGCTCGCCATCCCCGGCATGCTGTTCGCGCGGCTGGCGGCGTGGCTGCGCGC
>CAZOIB010000372.1:0-3224 GCA_964579785.1 uncultured Lysobacter sp.
ACGCCGGGCAACGTCTTCGGGCAGGGGAAGGACCTGCCGCGCATCGCCATGGCGCACGGCATCCCCTACGTGGCCACCGCCACCGTGTCGGAGCTGCGCGACCTCGAAGCCAAGGTCCGCCGCGCCATGGAGTTCCGCGGCGCGCGCTACCTGCACATCCTCGTGCCCTGCCCGCTGGGCTGGGGGCACGACTCGGCGATCACCATCCGCATGGCGCGCCTGGCGCACGAGACGGGCATCTTCCCCGTCTTCGAGGCCGAGAACGGCGAGGTGACCGGCGTCTCGAAGATCCGCCGCCAGGTCCCGGTCGAGGAGTACCTCAAGCCGCAGAAGCGCTACGCGCACCTCTTCTCGCCCAAGCCGCGCGAGGACGTGATCCGCCGCATCCAGCAGGCCGCCGACCGCAACATCCGCACTTACCGGCTGCTCGACGAACCGGTGACCGCGCCATGAGAAAGCCCTTCGCCATCACGCTGGACCCGGGTTCGAGCCTCGCCAACCATACGGGCTCGTGGCGCACGCTGCGGCCCGAGTACCTCGACCGCCTGCCGCCCTGCAACAACGCCTGTCCCGCCGGCGAGAACATCCAGGCCTGGCTCTTCCACGCCGAATCGGGCGACTACGAGGCGGCCTGGCGATCGCTGGTGCAGAACAACCCGATGCCCGCGGTGATGGGGCGCGTCTGCTACCACCCCTGCGAGGGCGCCTGCAACCGCAACCAGCTCGACTCCTCCGTCGGCATCAACTCCGTCGAGCACTTCCTCGGCGACGAGGCGCTCAAGCGCGGCTGGAAGTTCGACCCGCCCGCCCAGGCCACCGGCAAGAAGGTGCTCGTCGTGGGCGCGGGGCCGTCGGGTCTCTCGGCCGCCTATCACCTGGCCCGCTACGGGCACCAGGTCACCATCCACGAGGCGGGGCCGCTCGCCGGCGGCATGATGCGCTTCGGCATCCCGAAGTACCGCCTGCCGCGCGACGTGCTCGACGGCGAGGTGCAGCGCATCCTGGACCTCGGCGTGGAGCTGAAGCTCGGCACCAAGGTCGACGACGTGATGCAGGCCATGCAGCAAGGCGGCTTCGACGCGGTGTTCCTCGCCGTCGGCGCGCACATCGCCAAGCGCGCCTACATTCCCGCCAACGAGGCGGCCAAGATCATGGATGCGGTGCAGGTGCTGCGCGGCATGGAGGGCGCGGAGAAGCCGCTCCTCGGCCGCCGCGTCGTGGTCTACGGCGGCGGCAACACCGCCATCGACGTCGCCCGCACCGCCAAGCGCCTCGGCGCGGAGGAGGCGATGATCGTCTACCGCCGCACGCGCGAGAAGATGCCGGCGCACGACTTCGAGGTGCAGGAGGCGCTGGACGAGGGCATCCTCATCAAGTGGCTCTCGACGATCAAGCAGGCGGGGGAATCCTCGATCACCGTCGAGAAGATGGAGCTCGACGCCAAGGGCGTGCCGCAGCCCACGGGGGAGATGGAGACGCTGGAGGCCGACTCGGTCGTGCTGGCGCTCGGTCAGGATGTCGACCTCACGCTCCTGGACCGCGTGCCCGGCATGGAGATCGCCGACGGCGTGGTGAAGGTCGACAGGAACATGATGACCTCGCACCCCGGCATCTTCGCCGGCGGCGACATGGTCCCCGCCGAACGCACGGTCACCGTCGCCATCGGCCACGGCAAGAAGGCGGCGCGCAACATCGACGCCTGGCTGCGCGGCGGCGCCTACGATCCCGGGCCGAAGCACGAGCTCGCCACCTTCGACAAGCTGAACGCGTGGTACTACTCCGACGCCTCGAAGACGGTGCGCCCGATGCTCGACATGCAGAAGCGCGTCACCTCGTTCGACGAGGTGGTGATGGCGCTCGACGAGACGACCGCGCTCTTCGAAGCGCGCCGCTGCCTGTCCTGCGGCAACTGCTTCGAGTGCGACAACTGCTATGGGGTGTGTCCCGACAACGCCGTGATCAAGCTGGGCCCGGGCGAGCGCTTCCGCTTCAACTACGACTACTGCAAGGGCTGCGGCATGTGCGCGGCGGAGTGTCCCTGCGGGGCGATCCGCATGGTGCCCGAGGAGATCTAGGCGCGGCCGGGGAACGGGTCGCGCGCGGGAAGAGGCAGGGAGCTCAGTAGCGGCTGCGCTGCATCACGGGCAGCGGTGCCGTCGAGCGGCAGTGGGCGCGCAGCATCGTGCCCTGCGCCTCCAGCATCGCCTGCTCGCCCTCGAGGTAGAGCGTCCAGGCGCCTTCCACGTACTTCTCCTGCGCCGCGCTTTCCGCCCTGCGCATGCGCACGCTCTTGCCGTCCACGGTGGCGATGGCTTCGCGCCCGTCCGGCGCGCGCTGCACCCGCATCTCGCGGCCCTCGGCACAGCGGTAGTCGAGGGACTCGGGCAGGACCGCCATTTCCGGGCCGGTCACGCAGCCGCAGGCGAGGAGAGTGGCAAGCAACCAGGGGGCGCGCATGGGGTCCGGTCCGGAGATGGGGAGGCAGATCATATCGCACGCTGCGGCCACGGGCCGGGAAGGCACGACAGGTCCCGTGCGCCGGCAGCTTGCCGTTCCCCCGGGGCTACCCGACAATGAGGCTCGACCCGGCAACAGAAGCGGACATTCATGGCTGCCTTGCAGGCACACCGGTACGGGAATGCGCTGGTCCTGGGCGTGGCCGGCCGCCTCGACCAGGACAACGCCGATGCGTTCCGCGCCGATCTCACGCCCCACATCGAGAAGTCGGCGCGCGACGGCGGCGCCGTGGTGCTCGATCTCGCCGGCCTCGATTACGTCTCGAGCGCCGGCCTGCGCTGCTTCATGCTCGCCTCGCGCCAGGCCAAGGCCCAGCAGGGGCGCATCCTCGTCGCGGCGCTGCAGCCGATGGTGGCCGAGATCTTCGCCATCAGCCACTTCCACCTGGTGTTCGAGGTCTTCCCCACGGTGCGCGATGCGCTGGCCGCCGCCTCGCCGCAGGCCGTCGCGGCCTTCGACCAGTCCTGAGTCCATGAGCGCCGCGGGCGGGAGATACGCGACATGAGCATCTGCATCCGCTTCTGGGGCACGCGCGGGTCCATCCCCGTGGCCCTCACCTCGCGCGACATCCGCGACCGGCTCGCGCGCGCCCTCGTCGAGGCTTCCGGGCGCAGCTTCTCCTCCTACGAGGAGGCGCACGCCTTCGCCACGAACGAGCTCGACTTCTCCATCACCCACACCTTCGGCGGGCACACGCCCTGCGTGGA
>CAZOIB010000373.1:0-5309 GCA_964579785.1 uncultured Lysobacter sp.
CGCGCCCGGCGCATCGGCGCCCAGCTGCGCATCGTGAGTGCCCCGGGCAAGGGCACGCAGGTGCGCCTGTCCATCCCGCAGGATCCCGCCAGGCCCGCCGAGCCATGAGCGACACCCCGATTCGCGTCGTCCTGATCGATGACCACGGCCTGTGCCGCCGGGGACTGGCGGAGCTGCTCGAACACCGCGCCGGCATCCGCGTCGTGGGCGCCACGGGCGAACCCGAGGCGGCACTGCGGCTCCTGCACGAGCTCAAGGCCGACCTCCTGATCATGGACCTGCGCATGCCGGCCATGCACGGCTTCTCCCTCCTCAAGCGCATCCGCGAGGAAGGCATCGAGACTCCCGCGGTGATCCTCACCATGTGCGACTCGCACGAGGACCTCGCCAACGCCATGCGCGCCGGCGTGCGCGGCTACCTGCTCAAGGACATGGACCCCGACGACGTCGTCGACTCGATCCGGCGCGCCGTTCGCGGCGAGCTGGTCGTCGCCCCGGCCATGGCCACCAAGCTCACCCACCTGCTCGGCACGCAGGGCGGCCGCGAAGAGGGCCGCGCGCTCACCGAACGCGAGCTGGAGATCCTCGGCTACATCGCCCAGGGCATGAGCAACAAGAGCATCGCCAAGGAGCTGAACATCAGCCACGACACCGTGAAGCTCCACGTGCGCCACATCCTCGCCAAGCTCAACCTGAGCTCGCGCGTGGAGGCCGCCGTCTACGCGGTCGGCCGGAAATTCTCCGGCTCCACGCACTGACCCCGGTTCCCGGGACCCCTCTCAGCCCGCCGCAGGCTCGCCACCCGCATCCTTGCGCGTCTCGAACCACTTGAGGCGATCGCGCATCCGCACCACCTCGCCGACGATGATGAGCGTGGGCGGCTTCAGTCCCGCCGCGTGCGCCCGGTCGGCCAGCGTGGCGAGGTCGGCACAGACCACGCGCTGCGCGCTCGTCGTGGCCTGCTGGATCATCGCCGCCGGCGTGGCCGGGGCGAGGCCATGGGCGATCAACTCGCGGCACAGCTCGTCCAGGTTCTGGAACCCCATGTAGATGACCACCGTCTGGCGCGGGCGCACGATCGCCGCCCAGTCGACGTTGAGCGCGCCATCCTGCGTATTGCCCGTGACGAAGACGCAGGATTGCGCGTAGTCGCGGTGCGTGAGCGGGATGCCGGCGTAGGAGGCGGCGCCGAGCGCGGCGGTGATGCCGGGCACGACCTCGAAGGAAACGCCATTGGCGCCGAGCGTCTCGATCTCTTCCCCGCCGCGGCCGAACACGAAGGGATCGCCTGCCTTCAGGCGCAGGACTCGCCTGCCCTCGCGCGCCAGCTTCACCAGCAGCTCGTTGATCGCCTCCTGGCGCATCGCGTGGTCGCTGCGGCGCTTGCCCACGTAGATGCGCTCCGCCGACTCGGGGATGAGCGCGAGGATCGCGTCGGAAACCAGGTTGTCGTAGAGGACGACTTCCGCCGCACGGATGAGGCGCAGGGCCTTCACCGTGAGCAGGTCGGGGTCGCCCGGCCCGGTGCCCACCAGGTAGACCTCGCCGTGCCCGCTCATGAGCCGCCGGGTGCCTCGGGGGCCGCGAAGATGAAGCGCCATTCCCCCGGCGCGATCTCGACGAAGTCGATGCGCGTTCCCTCGATGAGTTCCTGACTCGGCGGCGCGACCACCACCATCATGCCGTCGATCTCGATGAAGGCGTCGCCGGGGCGTTCCTGGTCGAAACCCATGCCGTAGTCCAGCGTTCCGTCCGCGAGCTGCTGCACGGCGACGCGTAACAACGGCGTATCGGCTCCGGCTTCGGTGGCCGCCAGGCGGATCCTTTCCGCGGCGGCGGGCGTAATGGTGATCATGTGGGGATTCCGGCAGTCTGTTGCGAAGCTGTCATTGCAGGGCGGCGCGCAGGGTCGCGGCCAGCCCTTCGCGGGCCCGCTTCGCCTCGCGCACGCAGGCGACGAAGCGCGCGACCCAGTCGTTGCCGCCCACGCTGCGCTGGTGCGTGTAGCCCGCCAGCACGTTGCGATGGACGATGCCGTCGCGGCGCTCGCCCGTGCCCTCGCCACGCTCCACGCGCCAGGCGTAACGCAGGCCGGGCGCGACGCCTTCGAGGTGCGAATAGTGGAATTCGTGCGCAAGCACCGCGGAGCCCTCCCCTGCGCCCCACGGGTGCTCTCCCGTTTCGGCGAGCTTCACGTAGCCCTTGCCCACGGGCTTGCCCTGCATGACGACGTCGGCCGGGATGGCGCCCACCATCTCCCATGTGTGGCCGCGCCAGGAGAGGGATCGCGCGAGGTACATGAGTCCACCGCATTCCGCGTAGACAGGCAGCCCGGCATCGATCGCACGGCGCAGGCTGTCGCGAAACCCGGCGTTGGCGGCGAGAGCGGCGCCGTTGGACTCCGGGAAGCCGCCGCCGATGAAGAGCCCGTCCACGTCCGGCATGCCGGCGTCGTGCAGCGTGTCGATCGCCACCAGCGAGGCGCCGGCTGCGCGGAAGGCGTCGAGGTCGTCCTCGTAGTAGAACCCGAAGGCGCGGTCGCGGGCGATGCCGATGCGCACCGCTTCCCCGGAGTTCGCCGTCTCGGGAGCCGTGGCCGCCGGGGACGGGACGGGCGCTGCCGTGCGCGCAATCGCCAGTATCGCCTCGAGATCGATCCTCTCGCACACGGCCTCGCGCATGGCTGCCACGCGCGCCTGCGCATCCGCGACCTCGGCGGCCGGCACGAGCCCGAGGTGGCGCTCCAGGACGCCCAGGCGCGGATCGTCGCCGATCGCCCCGAGCACCGCGAGGCCGGTATAGCGCTCGATGGCGGCGCGCAGCTTCCCTTCGTGGCGCGAGCCGCCCACGCGATTGAGGATCACCCCGGCAATGCGCACGGCGGGGTCGAAAGTCGCCAGCCCGTGCAGGAGCGCTGCCGCCCCGCGCGACATGCCGCGGGCATCGAGGACGAGCACCACGGGCAGCCCCAGGCGGCGCGCGAGAGCCGCGTTGCTGTCGCTCCCGTCGAGTTGCATGCCGTCGTGCAGGCCGAGGTTGCCCTCGACCAGCGCAAGGTCGCAGCCGGCGGCGTGCCGTGCCCAGTAGGAGGCCACCTCCTCCGCGCCCTGCAGGTGCAGGTCGAGGTTGCGGCAGGGCCGCCCGGCGGCCGTTCCCAGCCACTGCGGATCGATGTAGTCGGGACCCTTCTTGAAGGGCTGGACCGCGAGCCCGCGCGCCGCGAGCCCGGCGATGAGCCCGGTGGCGATCGTCGTCTTGCCGGAGGAACGCCATGCGGCGGAAACGAGCAGCCCGGACATGACTGGCGTCTCGCGCGAGGCTACTTGACCGCGGCCGCCGCCGGAAGGGCGACTTCATCCCGCGGCAGGATCGGGAGCGCGCGGGCGCCCACGAGAGCGATCAGGACGGAAGCCGCCAGGCCGCCGGCGCCCAGCAGGAGTTCCGGCAGGCTGGGCACGTAGCGATCGATCTCCCCGTCGCGGAAGGCGCTCTTCACCTCGTAGCCGGGGAATATCTCGAGGGGGAACGCCTGCCCGCCGATGATGAAGACATAGAGCAGCGCGAAGGCACCGAGCGTCACGAGAGCGCAGGCGAGTGCGGTCGCGCGCAGCCCGGCCGTGCGCGGATTGAGCAGGAGCACCAGCGGCGCGATATTGCCCAGCGCCACGTAACCCAGCCAGAACACGGCGGGGTATGGCGCGCCGTCGACGAGGAGGAAGCGCTCGAGCGCGCCCTGCTTCGCCCAGTAGAGGTTGGTCACGTGATGCACCGCCACGAAATAGAGCGCGGCGATGACGAAGATCGCGAGGAGCCGCCGCACCCGCAGGTGCATGGCTTCCGGGAGCGCGCCCCCGCCCAGCCGCGTGAAGCCGCACTGCGCGGCGTGGAACACGGCCAGCCCCCAGGCGAGCGACAGGGCGATGAACATCGGCGCGATGACGCCGGAGGCGTAGGCCTGCCGCGCCACCAGGAAGCCGAAGATGGAGCCCGTGCCGGTGGTGAGGATCAAGCGCCAGGCGAACGCGGCCAGCCCCACCGGCTTCGCATACGGATTCAGGCGACGTTCCAGCAGCGCCCACAGGTACAGGGCGCAGATGGCGAAGAGCCCGTTGTAGAGGATCATGTTCCACGCGAAGATCGAGCGGAAGTTGTAATGCGTCGCGGCGACGACGAGGCGCTCCGGGCGCCCGAGGTCGAGGACGAGCACCAGGAGGCCACCGGCCAGCAGCGCCACCGTGAGCAGCACGGAAAGGGGTGCCAGCGGCTTGTAGTCGGCCTCCCCGAACACGCTCCCGATGGAGGCCACGTTGAGCGCGCCCGAGGCGGCCACGATGAGGAAGATCGCGAACACGTGCGGCAGGCCCCACACCACCTGGTTGTTCATCCCGGTGACGATGTGGCCGTTGAGTTCCATGTAGTGCGCCGCGCCGAGTGCCACGGCCAGCACGGCGGCGCAGGCGGCGGCGAGCGTCCAGAAACGGCGCGTGATGGCGGCGGGACTCGCGGCGGCGGCCATGGTCAGATTCCCTGGTAACGCACGCCGTTGTCGGTGCGCAGGTCGGCGCGCAACTGCGTGGTCGCCACCGCACGGACGCGCTTGGCGATCTCGCTCTGCGGATCGTTCAGGTCGCCGAAGATGATGGCGTCGTGGCCGCCTGCCGCGCACGCCTCGACGCAGGACGGCGTGCCGCCGCGGTCGACCTTGTGCACGCACAGCGTGCAGCTCTCCACGCAGCCCTTGCCGCGCGGCACGTCGGGGCGCTGCCCCTTCGTGGGCTCATGCACGAAGCTGCGCGCCTTGTAGGGGCACGCCATCATGCAGTAGCGGCAGCCGATGCAGGTGTGGCGGTCGACGAGGACGATGCCGTCCTCGCGCTTGAACGAGGCGCCGGTGGGGCACACGTCCACGCACGGCGGATCGGCGCAGTGCTGGCACATCACCGGCGCGGAGATCGTCTTGCCGCTCTTCAGGTCCTTGAGATCCACCTTGCGGATCCACTGCGCGTCGGTCGTGCGCGTGGTCCCGGGCAGCCCGTTCTCCTTGTTGCAGGCATCGACGCAATCGGTGCAGCCGCTGGCGCACTTCGTGGTGTCGATGAGCATGCCCCAGCGCACCTTGCCGCTCGCCGCCTCGCCGGGGCTTCGTGGTCGCGAGGCGCCGGCTGGGACATCAGCCTGGGCGTAGTCGTAGAGGAGGATGCCGGGCGCGATCATCGCCCCCGCGATCGCCGTGGCGGTGCCGAGAAACTCGCGCCGGCGCTTGTCGACGGGATTCATCGCGTGCTTCCCGCAGCCTGGGCGGCCCTGGC
>CAZOIB010000374.1:0-7302 GCA_964579785.1 uncultured Lysobacter sp.
CCGGGGCGCAGGTGCGCGAGGCAGCTCGCGAAAGTGGCGCGCTCGCCGGGGGATTTGTTGACGATGTGCAGCATGCGGTCCTCGTCTCTCTCAGAAGCTGATCATGACATCCATCTCGTCCATCAACGCGGCCATCTCGGCCGTGTCGAGGACCTTCACGTCGACGAGGAGGTCGTCCTCGGCGAGCCCGCGCGCCTCCAGCGACTGGCGCTCGACGTAGAGCTTCTCGATGTCGTAGCCCTCCAGGGCGCGAAAGGTCGGCGAGAAGTTCTTCGTCTCGATGGCCTTGGTGTTCTGGCCCTTGGCGAGCTGGTAGACGCCGTCGTCGAGGAAGGCGAGGCTCACGTCCTGGTCGAAGGCGGCGCTGATGAGGACGACCTCCAGCCCCTCGAGCGCGTAGACGCTGCCGTAGGGAGCCTTGCGGTTGACGAACAGGAATTTCTTGATCGTGCCTTCCATGCTAATCCCCGAATACGACGAGGCGGTCGGACTGGATCGCCGATTCCACCAGCTGGCCGAGCCCGGAAATGCGGAAGCCCTGCGCCAGGTTCTGTTCGACGATGCCGCGCCGCAACGCCGCGGCGACGCACACCACCAGGTCGACGCCGTGGTCCTCGGCGAGCTTCGCCCAGCGCGCCACCACGTTGCGGTCGTCCTGCGGCGGCTCGGTGAGCTTGGTCGCGTTGTTGACCCCGTCGTGATAGAAGAACACGCGCTCGATCTGGTGGCCCGACTCGATCGCCGCCTTGCAGAACAGGTAGGCGCTGTCGCTCGACTGGCGGTGGTAGGGCCCCTCGTTCACCATCACTCCGATCTTCACGCCCTCGTCTCCTCGTCGGCTAGAAGCGGATATGGGTGGACGCGTTGAGCGTGGACCGTGAACCGCGCCAATCGTCGATGAGGTACTTCGTGAAGGGCAGGCCCGTCTTCTCGAAGAAGCGCGGCCAGCCGATGCGCTCGACCCAGTCCGAGAGCCGCTCCCAGGGACGCGCGTCGGCCTTGTAGGTGTAGAGGATGTTCTTCACGACCTCCGAGACTTCCGGCCAGCGCGGCGGGTTGTTCGGGATGCCGGAGGCGACCATCTTCATGAACGTGGGCTTGCCGCGCGCGTTGGAGTTCTTGCCGCCGACCCAGATGGCGAACTTGGAGAATTCCGGGTCGTTGATCTGCATCGGCGGGCACGGCGGGTAGCACGCGCCGCAGCAGATGCACTTCTTCTCGTCGACCTCGAGCGAGGGCTTGCCGTTCACCAGCGCCGGGCGGATCGCGGCCACCGGGCAGCGGGCCACGACCGCGGGCCGCTCGCAGACGTTCGCCACGAGGTCGTGGTTGATCTTCGGCGGCTTGGTATGCTGGATGATGATGGCGATGTCGGCCTGGCCGCCGCAGTTGATCTCGCAGCAGGAGGTCGAGAGGTGCACGCGGTTGGGCATGTCCTCGCGGATGAACTCCTGGTGCAGGTCGTCCATCAGCGCCTTCACCGCGCCGGAGGCATCGGTACCCGGGATGTCGCAGTGCAGCCACCCCTGGGTGTGGGCGATCATCGACACGGAGTTGCCGGTGCCCCCGACCGGGAAGCCCGCCTTCTGCAGGGCCTCGATCAGCGGGGCGACCTTCTTCTCGTCGGCCACCATGAACTCGATGTTGGAGCGGATGGTGAAGCGCACGTGGCCTTCGGCGAACTGGTCGGCGATGTCGCAGAGCAGGCGGATGGTGTGGACGTCCATCTGGCGCTGCGTCCCGGCACGCACGCTCCACACCTCGTCGCCGGAGTGCGAGACGTGGTGCAGCACGCCCGGCCGCGGCCGGTCGTGGTACTTCCAGTTGCCGTAGTTCTTCTTGAGCGTCGGGTGCAGGAAGGGCTTGTTGTCGGGAACGCCGGACTCGATTGCGCGGCGCGGGGTGGCGGTGGGAGTGGCTGTGGCCATGGTCGGAACTCCGGGATTCTTCGGTCGTTGGCGGGGATCGTCGCGCGGCGCTCAGGCGGCCTGCTGCTTCGCCTTGATCTTGGCCACCTCGTCGTCCCAGCCGTCGGTGCGGACGTAGGGATTCATGCGCGGCGAGGTGACCATGTTCGGGTCGATCTCGAGGTCGATGCCTTCCAGGAAGTTCACCAGGCCAATGCGCTCGATGGTCTCGCCGATCCGCTCGTGCTCGAGCGCGTTCTCGGCGAAGAAGTCGACGATGCGCTTGCCGAGGTCGACCAGCTTCTCGCGGTCCTCGTCCGTCTCCAGCTTCATGAACGGCACCACCACGGTGCCCATGAGGTCGCCGATCTTGAGCGTGCGCTTGCCGCCGACCAGGATGGTCGCGCCCTTGTCCTTGCCGGGCTGGAGCCCGCCCGTGATCACGTTGATGCAGTGCATGCAACGCACGCAGTCACGGTTCTCGATGCAGATGGCCTTGTCGTCGGACACCTTGACCGCGGAGATGGTGGGCCCCTGCGGGATCTTGCTGGCGTCGACGAGCTGGATGGCCTTGGTCGGGCATCGGCTCACCACGTCGTTCACGAGATTGTTCAGGCCCTGCCTGGCGAAGTACGCCCGCGCGAGCTTCTCGTCGGTGCGGATGTTGTCGCGCCAGGTGCCGATCACCGCCATGTCCGAGCGCTGGATGGAGTTCATGCAGTCGTTCGGGCAGCCGGAGAACTTGAACTTGAACTTGTACGGGAGCGACGGGCGGTGGATGTCGTCCGTGAAGTTGTTGAGGACAGTGCGGTGCGCCGACGCCTCGTCATAGCAGGACTGCTCGCAGCGCGCGGCACCCACGCAGGACATCGAGGTGCGCACCGCGGGGCCGGCGCCGCCCAGGTCGAAGCCCAGCTGGTTGATCTCATCGAAGGCGTCCTGCACCTTGTCCGAGCGCACGCCCTGGAACATGATGTCGCCGCTCTGCCCGTGCAGGCCGATGAGTCCCGAGCCGTGGCGCTCCCAGGAGTCGCAGAGCTTGCGCAGGATGTCGGTCGAGTAGTGCATGCCGGGCGGGGGCATGACGCGCAGGGTGTGGAACTCGGCGGCGTCAGGAAACTGCGGCTTGCCCGCGGCGTCCTTGAGCTCGGTGAAGCGCGGGATGATGCCGCCGCCGTAGCCGAAGACGCTGACCGTGCCGCCCTTCCAGTAGCCCTTCTTCGTCCGGTACGAAGCCTCGAGCTGCCCCATGAGGTCGACCATCATGTCGTTGTCCTTCGCCAGGCGCTTCAGGCCCGTCACGAAGCTCGGCCACGGTCCGGTTTCGAGTTCGTCGAGCATGGGCGTCGAATGTGTTTTCTTTGCCATTGCGGCCTCCTCGTGGTGATGGTTTTCCCGGGCGTTCCGGCCCCAGGGTCGATGGATGCTACGGTGCCCCCGGGACTACCGCCATCCCTCCGACGGTGGGCGACATTCACCCGATAGGGAGTATGAGGACTACCCGTTTGGGCTATGCCGAGCGTCCTTCGCACGGGGGGTAGACGGCGTGGGTGCCAGGGGGCGTAATGTCCCCACCTTCCGCTGTCATATTGCGGGCGCTTCGACGCGCCCCACCCAGGCCATACATGGACCACCCTGCCCCCATCGCCACGATCACCGTCCCCCTCGGCGGCCAGACGGTCGAGATGCATCCGATGGACTTCCCGGCTGGCGGCCTGCCCATGCTGCGGGTGCGCATCCGCGAGGGCAAGCGTTTCACCGTCTTCGATATCGACCCGGAAACCGCCCGTGCCTGGGGCGATGCGCTGCTGGCCTGGGGCCAGGCGCAAGCCGGGAGCCCGCGATGACCCCATCGCGCCGGGAGATCGAACCGGAATGCGCCATCGCGGCGGCAGCGCTGCCCGAGATGGTCGACATCGCCTTCGCACTGGCCGGCGAGAACCTGCCACCGGACTTCGAGTGGCCCCTCTATCGCGAGGTGGCCCGCCTCGTTCCCTGGATCCTGAAGACGCCGCGGGCCGGCATCCTGCCCGTGCGGGGGCCGCGCACGCCCGAGGGCGGCGTCATGATCACGCATCGCACACGCTTGGTCGTGCGCCTGCCGCGTGATCGCGTCTGCTCGTCCAGCGCCATGGAGCGCAAGTCCATCACCGTCGGCGGCCGGACGATCACCCTGGGCGAGGGATCGTTCCGCAAGCACCTGCCTTCCGCGACGCTCTACTCGCCCCGCGTGACCACCGGGGAAGCCGACGAAGTGCGCTTTCTCGCCGTGATCGAGGAGGAACTCGCCGTGCTGGGCGTGAACGGCAAACTCATCTGCGGGCGCCGGGTGGAGGTGGAACTCGAAGAGGGGCGCGTGTCCGCCTTTCCCGTCGCGGTGCACGGCCTGCGCGAGGCCGATTCCCTCATGCTGCAGCGCACCGGACTGGGGCGTGGCCAGCCAGTCGGTTGCGGCCTGCTGGTGCCGCACAAGACCATCACGGCGGCCGAATAGGGCTGCCGCAACCGGAGGATCCACGATGCAGACCCAAGCACTCGACGAGCCGGCCGCGATGGTCGACCTCACCGGCCTCACCTGCCCCGGGCCGATACTCGGGGCACGCACGATACTCGAAGGCCTGCGCGACGGGCAGGTCCTGCTGCTGCTCTCGGATTGCCCCGGCACGCGCGACGACCTCTTCGCCTGGGCGCGCCAGACCGGCAACGAGGTCACCCACACGGAACCGCGCGAGCGCGGGGCCACGGGCTACTACCTGCGCAAGGGCCGCTCCGGCAACGTCGTGGCCAACGTGAGCCTCGATCTGCGCGGCGTGGCCTGCCCCGGCCCCATCGTGGAAGCGCGCCAGCTCCTGAAGGGCATGCGCCCCGGCGAGGTGCTCAAGCTCGTGAGCGACTGCCCCGGCGTGCGCGACGACGTGGCCGGCTGGGCGGAGGCCACCCGGCTCGAGCTGGTGGGTACCGTGGGAGCCGGCGACGGCGCCTTCGAGTTCTACCTGCGCAAGCTTTGAGCACCGCAAGTCGCACGCCGCTGCGGGTCAAGAGCACCTGGTTCCGGCCCGGCCGCCCGAAGTCGCCGGAGGTGATGGCCGACGCCCTCGCCTTCATCACCTGGCGCGTGGCGCAGAACATGCTGAAGAGCATGCGCAAGGCCGACTTCGACATCGACCCGGGACCGCAGTACTTCGAGTTCCTGGCCGAGGCCCTCGCGTTCGCGATCCAGGTCGCCTGGCGCCTCGTCTACCCGCGTTACGACGAGGCGGGGCGGATCGCCTTCATGACGGAGCTGGCCCATCGCACCGGCGAGGAACTGGCCGAGAACCGCTCCCGCCTCCTGGGAGACCTGGACCCGGCCACCATCAAGGCGCGCTACATCGAAGTCCTCAACCGCCGCTTCGAGGAATACGCCCCGTTCGGCCACGGTCCGGAGGGCCCGGACTTCGCCTTCCACCGCTACTTCGCGAGCCTGCTTGCGGAGCTCATGCCGGAAAAGGACCGGCGCTGGACCTACGACCAGGTGATCGCCATCGAAGGTCCCGAGGCTGCGGCGCACGTCGCGAAGAGCGTGGCCGGCCTGTTCGACGATTCCCCTGCCCGGCGGCGGCGCAAGTCGACGGCGGGAGAGTGAAGCCGTGCCCATCGCCACCGCCATGAGCGCCCTGCCGGCGGGCCGCGTTTTCGGCCTGGACGACGACGACGCCTACGCGCGTTGGCGCGACCGCAAGCTGGCCGCGCGGGCGCGCCGTCCGGAAGATCTCGTCATCGAGGTCCGCGACCCTCGCGCCCTGACGGCGGCCGAACGCGACGCGCTCGTCGCGCGTTGCCGCCGCGACAACATGGCCCTCTACGCGAGCCGCGTGACGGACGAGGACAAGGAGGTGCCGCGACGCCTCGGCGCGCAGCTCGGCCTCGCCACGCTGGACACGAACTTCCTCGCCGACGAGGACGGCATCACCAGCATCGCGGTCACCGGCGAGAAGGCGCGCGCCGGCTACATTCCGTACACCACGCACCGCATCCGCTGGCACACCGACGGCTACTACAACCCGCCGGAATTGCGCATCCGCGCGATGCTGCTGCACTGCGTGCGCGATGCCGCCTCGGGCGGCGACACGGCGCTTCTCGACCACGAGCTCGCCTACATCCTGCTGCGCGAGGACGACCCCGCCCACGTGCGCGCGCTCATGCAACCCGACGCCTTGACCATCCCCGCGCGCGAGGACGAGGACGGCGTGGCAAGGCCGGCCGCCGTGGGCCCGGTCTTCTCCATCGAACCGGAAACAGGCGACCTGCACATGCGCTACACGGCCCGGACGCGCAGCGTCGCCTGGAGGGACGATCCCGCGACGAGAGCCGCCGCCGATCGCCTGCTCGGGCTGCTCGATGGCAACTCGGACTTCGTGCTGCGCACCCGCCTCGCGCCGGGCATGGGGCTCGTGTGCAACAACGTCCTGCACGAGCGCAGCGCTTTCGAGGACGCTCCTGAGTGCAAGCGGCTGCTCTACCGGGCCCGGTACGTAGAGCGTATTGCGGGCACCGATCGCTCCTGGGCGTAGCGGACCTGGATCTCCAACGGAATGGGCAGGCTGGGAAGGAGGTAACTCTTGCGAATCCGGGGGCCGCAAGCGTGATCCATCGGGGCGTCTGATCGCAAATCGGGGGAAGTCAACACACGACTTCCCCCGATTTGCGACCGGCCCTTCAGGATCGCGGCCCCAACGGATTCGCAAGAGTTACCTCCTTCCCAACCTGCTGGATGCACGTGCGCGTAGGGTCACAGATGATCGCGCTTCGCGATACCGTCCCGGGTGCCGAGAGGCGTGTACCTTTTCAACTCCCTGAAACTGCGATTCCGAACGGCCCGGCTGGAAATCGGGGAAGGCGTGGGTTGCCTTCCCCGATTTCCAGTTGAAATGCCCGGAGGAATCACGATTGCAGTTTCCGGGAGTTGAAAAGGTACACGCCTCTCGGCACCCTGTAAGAGTCCGCTCCGACGCCCCAAAGCAAACGGCCGGCACGAGGCCGGCCGTCGCAGTCCTGCGGAAGGCTGCTACCAGCGCATGCCCCAGGCGATGCCGAGGGCGTTCTGGTACATCTCGATCGTCTCGTTGCCGCCCATGCCGGGAGCGAAGGCGTTGAAGAACGACGCGCCCGTCACCGAGTTGCGCTTGGCGTGCATGTAGGCGCCGGTGATTTCCGACTTCTTGTCGATGGCGTAGGTGAAGCCGAGCGTGTAATGGTCGCGCACGACGCCGGGAGCCAGGATGTTGAACGTCACGTCGCGCGGAAGGACGGGGTTGTCGGACTTCCCGTAGCCGGCGCGCAGGGCGAGCACGGGGCTCGCCTGGTATTCCACGCCGAACTTGAAGACGTCCACGTCCTGCCAGCCGAAGCCGGG
>CAZOIB010000375.1:0-12895 GCA_964579785.1 uncultured Lysobacter sp.
ATGCCCTTGAGCGCGGCGGACTCGGCGGCCTCCTTCATGATCGCGTTCACCTCGTCAACGGTGGAGTCGCGCGCCGCGATGAAGCATAGGTCGACGAGGGAGACGTTGATCGTGGGCACGCGCACGGCGAAGCCGTCGAGCTTGCCATTCAGTTCCGGCATCACCAGGCCCACCGCGGCGGCGGCACCCGTCTTGGTCGGGATCATCGACATGGTGGCCGAGCGGGCGCGGCGCAGGTCCTCGTGGTAGACGTCGGTGAGCACCTGGTCGTTGGTGTAGGCGTGGATCGTGGTCATGAGGCCGCTCACCAGGCCGATCTTCCCGTGCAGCGGCTTCACCAGCGGCGCCAGGCAGTTGGTGGTGCAGGAGGCGTTGGAGATGACGGTGTGCGAGGCCTTCAGCACGCCGTGGTTCACGCCGTAGACCACGGTCGCGTCGACGTCCTTGCCGCCGGGCGCGGAGATGATGACCTTCTTCGCCCCGCCGCGGAGGTGGGCGGACGCCTTTTCCTTGCTGGTGAAGAAGCCGGTGCACTCGTGCACGACATCCACGCCCAGCTCGCCCCAGGGCAGCTGCGCCGGATCGCGGTTGGCGAGCACGCGGATGCGGTCGCCGTTCACGACCATGTGGTCGCCGTCGACGGCCACGGTGCCGGGGAACTTGCCGTGCGCGGTGTCGTAGCGCGTGAGGTGGGCGTTGGTCTCGGCGTTGCCGAGGTCGTTCACGGCGACGATGGCGATGTCGTGCTTCTTGCCGCCCTCGTAGTGGGCGCGAAGGATGTTGCGGCCGATGCGGCCGTAGCCGTTGATGGCGACGCGGATGGTCATGGTCGGGGCTCCGGGGGAGGAAGGTGCGGGGAAACGACTATTTTAGCCGATGGCCCGATCGCGACTTGACGCGGGACAAGAAGGCCGCGACGGGGGAGTCGGGTTCGCGAACCCGGCCCCCGCCGCGTGCGGCTAGAGAACGGACTGCACCGCGGCGACGACGTGGTCGGTGTCGACGCCGAAGTGCTTGTAGACCGCGCCGGCCGGGGCGGACTCGCCGAAGCTGTCGACGCCGACCGCCGCACCCTCAAGGCCCACGTACTTGCGCCAGAAATCGGTGATGCCGGCTTCCACGGACACGCGCGGCAGGCCGCGGGGAAGCACCGCGGCGCGCCAGGCCGCATCCTCGCGGTCGAAGACGCTGGTGCAGGGCATGGAGACGACGCGCACCGGAATGCCGGCCTGGGCCAGGGCCTTCTGCGCCTCCAGGGCGAGGGAGACCTCGGAGCCGGTGGCGATGATCGCCGCCCTGGGCGCGCCCGCCGCCTCGGAAAGCACGTAGCCGCCGCGCCGGATCGCCGCGACCTGCTCCGGCGAGCGCGCGACGAAAGGCACGTTCTGGCGTGAAAGCGCCAGCGCCGACGGCCCGTTGCGGCGCTCGATGGCGGCGGCCCAGGCGACTGCCGTCTCGACCGTGTCGCAGGGGCGCCAGAGGTCGAGGTTCGGGATGAGCCTCAGGCTGGACACGTGCTCGACCGCCTGGTGCGTGGGGCCGTCCTCGCCCAGGCCGATGGAGTCGTGCGTGTAGACGAAGACATTGCGCAGCTTCATCAGGGCGGCCATGCGCACGGCGTTGCGCGCGTAGTCGCTGAACACGAGGAAGGTGCCGGAATAGGGGATGAAGCCGCCGTGCAGGGCGATGCCGTTGCCGATGGCGCTCATGCCGAACTCGCGCACGCCGAAATTCACGTAGTTGCCGGCATGTTCCGGCGCGACCGGCTTCGAGCCCGACCAGTTGGTGAGGTTGGATCCGGTCAGGTCCGCGGATCCGCCGAGGAAGCCGGGCAGGTGCGGCGCGATGGCCTCGATGGCGAGCTGGGAGGCCTTGCGGGTGGCGACCGTCTCGCCCTTGGCGACCGCCTTGGCGAGCATCGCCTCGACCACCTCGCCCCAGTTGGGCGGCAGTTCGCCCGCCATGCGCCGGCGGAATTCCTTCGCGAGGTCCGGGTGCGCCCGGGCGTAGGCATCGAAGCGTGCGTTCCAGTCCTTCTCCAGGCCCGCGCCGCGGGCGCGCTGGTCCCACGCCGCGTAGACGGCCTCGGGAATGTGGAACGGCGCATGCGACCAGCCGATGGCCTCGCGCGTGGCGGCGACTTCCTTCTCGCCGAGTGCCGCGCCGTGCACGCCGTCGGTGCCCTGCTTGTTGGGGGAACCCTTGCCGATGACCGTCTTGCAGCAAATGAGCGTCGGTTTCGAGGTGTCGGCGCGCGCCTCGGCAATCGCCCCCTCCACGGCCTTGGGGTCATGGCCATCGACGTTGGGGATGACATGCCAGCCGTAGGCGGCAAAGCGCATCGGGGTGTTGTCGCGGAACCAGCCCTCCACCTTGCCGTCGATGGAGATGCCGTTGTCGTCGTAGAGCGCGATCAACTTGCCGAGCGCGAGCGTGCCCGCGAGCGAGCACACCTCGTGCGAGATGCCTTCCATCAGGCAGCCGTCGCCGACGTAGACATAGGTGAGGTGGTCGACGATGGTGTGGCCGGGCCGGTTGAACTCGGCGGCGAGGAGTCTCTCGGCCAGCGCCATGCCGACCGCGTTGGCGAGCCCCTGCCCGAGCGGCCCCGTGGTCGTCTCCACGCCGGGCGTGACACCCACTTCGGGATGTCCCGGCGTCTTCGAGTGGATCTGGCGGAAGGCGCGCAGGTCGTCCATCGTGACCGCGTAGCCGCTGAGGTGCAGGAGAGCGTATTGCAGCATCGAGCCGTGGCCGTTGGATAGCACGAAGCGGTCGCGGTCGGCCCAGGCGGGATTGGCCGGGTTGTGGCGCAGGAACCGGCGCCAGAGCACTTCCGAGATCTCGGCCATGCCCATGGGCATGCCCGGGTGGCCGGAGTTGGCCTTCTGGACGGCGTCCATCGCGAGCGCCCGGATGGCGTTGGCGAGATCCTGCGGGGTTGCGGATGGGGTGCTCATGCGCGGGGAGGTGAGGGTGGACTGCATGGAAGGGAGAAACCTCGTGATTATCGTGGAAATGCCCGGGGCCCGCCAACGCCCGCGGCCCGCCTAGCGGCCCGCGGCCTGCTTGCGGCGCTCGACGAGCCGCCAGATCATGGGCGTGAATATCGTCTGCATCGCGAGGTCCATCTTGCCGCCGGGCACCACGATGGTGTTGGCGCGCGACATGAAGGAGTCGTGCAGCATCGACAGGAGGTACGGGAAGTCGATGCCGCGCGGGTTGGCGAAGCGGATCACGAGGAAGCTCTCGTCGGGCGTGGGGATGTAGCGCGCGACGAACGGGTTCGAGGTGTCCACGGTGGGCACGCGCTGGAAGTTGATGTGCGTGCGCGAGAACTGCGGCGTGATGTAGTGCACGTAGTCGTGCATGCGGCGCAGGATCGTGTCGGTCACCGCCTCCGTCGAGTAGCCGCGCATGGAGCGGTCGCGGTGCAGCTTCTGGATCCACTCGAGGTTGATCACCGGGACCACGCCGATCAGGAGGTCGGGGTGCTTCGCCACGTCGAAGCCGTCGCCGGAAACGGCGCCGTGCAGGCCCTCGTAGAAGAGGAGGTCGGTGCCTTCCGGAACGTCCTCCCAGGGCGTGAAGGTGCCCGGCGGTTGCTTGTAGGGCGCGGCCTCGCCCTCGTCGTGCAGGTACTTGCACCGCCTGCCGCGCCCGGTCTCGCCGTAGCTGCGGAAGAGCTCCTCGAGCTCGACGAAGAGGTTGGCCTCCGGCCCGAAGTGGCTCATTGTGCGGTTGCCGCCGGCGAGGGCCTCGGCCATCTTCGCCTTCATCTCGGCGCGGTCGTAGCGGTGGAAGCTGTCGCCCTCGATGAAGGCGGCATTCACGTTCTCGCGCCGGAAGATCTGCTCGAACGTGCGCATGACCGAGGTGGTGCCGGCGCCCGAGGAGCCGGTGATCGCGATGATGGGGTATTTCGCCGACATGGAAGTTCCTTCGTGGTTCGGGCAGCGTGCGCGGGCCTGGTGCTCAGGCCTTCGTGAAGAGCGAGCGTTCCTGGAAGAGCGGTTGCGCCGACGCGGGCTCGATGCCGGCGTCGTGATCGCGGTGGTAGCCCTCGATGCGCGCGACCTCGTCGCGCGAGCCGAGGATCAGGGGCACGCGCTGGTGCAGCGCCGTGGGCACGACCTCGAGAATGCGGCCGCGCCCGGTTGAGGCCGCACCGCCGGCCTGCTCGACCAGCATCGCCATCGGGTTCGCCTCGTAGAGCAGGCGCAGGCGCCCGGGCTTGGTCGCGTCCTTGGTGTCGCGCGGATACATGAAGAGGCCGCCGCGCACGAGGATGCGGTGCACCTCGGCCACGAGGGAGGCGATCCAGCGCATGTTGAAGTCGGCGCCGCGCGGCCCCGTCTTCCCCTGCACGCACTCGGCGACGTAGCGGCGCACCGGCGGCTCCCAGAAGCGCTCGTTGGAGGCGTTGATGGCGAATTCCCGCGTCGCGGCCGGGATGGTCATGTCCGGGTGGGTGAGGATGAACTCGCCCATGTTGCGGTCGAGCGTGAAGCCGTGCGTGCCGTGGCCCAGCGTCAGCACGAGCATGGTGGTCGGGCCGTAGATGGCGTAGCCCGCGGCCACCTGCTGCGTGCCGGGCTGCAGGAAGTCCGCGGCGCGCGGCTCGGTGACGCCCTCGGGGCAGCGCAGCACCGAGAAGATGCTGCCGACCGAGACGTTCACGTCGATGTTGGAGGAGCCGTCCAGGGGATCGAACACCAGCAGGTAGCGCCCGCGCGGGTGCTCCTCGGGGATGGACACGGGATCCTCGCGCTCCTCCGAGACCAGGCCGGCGAGCGTGCCGCTCCACTCGTTGGTGCGCACGAAGATCTCGTCGGCGAGGACATCGAGCTGCATCTGCGTCTCGCCCTGCACGTTCTGCGTTCCGGCCGTGCCGCCGGCACCGGCCAGCGCTCCCTGGCCGATGACGTGGGCGATGCGCTTGCAGGCGAGGCGCACGTTGTTCACGACCGCGGTGAAGGTGCCGGTGGCGGCGGGCACGCGCCGCTGCTCGCGCAGGAGGAATTCCGTGATGGTGGGCCGCGTCTCGACCTGCATGGTCTGTCTCATCGGGGTTTCCCTGGTTCAGGCGGCGGTGGCGGCCGCGCGCGCGTGCAGCCGCGTGAGCGTCTCGAGCGTGAGAAAGGCGCCGCCGGCGCGGCCGGCGGACTGCGTGTCGAGGGGCCGGTCCGGATCGCCGAGATGCGGCAAGGTGAGGTCGGCCACGCCGAAGTCCTGGCTCGCGGTCCAGCGCGTGGGAGTGACCACCGTGAAGAGCCCCGCTGCCTTGGCGGCCGCAAGACCGTTGGCGGAATCCTCGAAGGCCACCGCCTGCGCGGCACCCAGTCCCAGCGCCGAAAGGGCGAGGTGATAGATGTCCGGCGCGGGCTTCTTCGCGGGCACCACGTCGCCGCAGGCGATCACCGCGAAGCGCTTGTGCGCGTTGGCACCCAGCTCGGCGTCCAGCAATGCCGCGACATTGGCGGAGGTCGTCGTCGAGGCGATTCCGACGCGCAGTCCCGCCGCCAGCGCCTCGCCCAGCAGGCGCCTGATGCCGGGGCGCAGCGGCGCGCCGCCGCCCGCGACCAGCTCCGCGTAGCGCTCGGTCTTCACGCGGTGCAGTCCCGCCACGTTGGCGAGCAGGCGGTCGCGCTCCGTGTTTGCGGCGGGAAGCGACTCGAAGAAGTGCGCGAGGCGCTCCTTGCCGCCGGAGATGCGCAGCAGCACCTCGTACTGGTCCGGGCTCCAGTCGTAGGGCAGGTTGAACTCGAGGAAGGCCGCGTTGAATGCCTGGCGGTGGGTTTCCTCGGTGTCGGCCAGCGTGCCGTCGACGTCGAAAAGCAGTGCGGAAAGCGCCATGGGGTTCGTCACCGGTCCGCTTCGTTGCTCGTCCGCGGCTCTCAGACGGTCCTGCCGCGGTAGATGACCATGGCCGTGCCCTGCGTCTGCTTCAGCTTGTCGTAGCCGACCAGGCGCACGTGGTTGCCGGGATTGGCCTTGCGGCAGGCCTCGGCTTCCGCCAGCACCCGGTCCGCGCTCGTCTCGCCGAACATCGGCAGCTTCCACATGTACCAGTACGATCCGCCCGTGTGCTCGGGCTCGGTGTGCTCGATCGCCGGCGCCCAGCCCCGCGCGAGGAGGTACGCCACCTGCCTGTGCAGCTCCTGGGCCGACATCGGCGGCAGGTAGGAGAAGGTTCCGAACTTGCGGCTGGCGGGTTCACTCAGCCGCGAATGGTAGTCCTGCATCGTGCTCATCTTCTGCGTCCCTCCGGGTTCAGGCGTGGGCGACGTCGAGCTTGTCGACGACGTCGAATTCGAACTTGATTTCCTTCCAGGTCTCCATCGCCACCTTGAGCTCGGGGCTCGCCTTGGCGGCGGTCGTGAGGATCTCCTTGCCTTCCTTCTCGACCTGGCGGCCGGCGTTGCGCGCCTCCACGCAGGCTTCCAGCGCGACCCGGTTGGCTGCCGCTCCCGCGGCGTTGCCCCAGGGATGGCCGAGCGTGCCGCCGCCGAACTGGAACACCGCGTCGTCCCCGAAGATCGCCAGCAGCGCCGGCATGTGCCAGACATGGATGCCGCCGGAGGCCACCGCGAAGGCGCCGGGCATGGAGCCCCAGTCCTGGTCGAAGAAGATGCCGCGCGAGCGGTCTTCCTTGATATAGCGGTTGCGCAGCAGGTCGATCCACCCCAGGGTCGACTGGCGGTCGCCCTCGAGCTTGCCGACGACGGTGCCGGTGTGCAGGTGGTCGCCGCCCGACAGGCGCAGCGCCTTCGTGAGCACGCGGAAGTGGATGCCGTGGTGGCGGTCGCGGTCGATCACGGCGTGCATCGCGCGGTGGATGTGCAGCAGCATGCCGTTGTTGCGACACCAGTTGGCCAGGCCCGTGTTGGCGCAGAAGCCGCCGGTGAGGAAGTCGTGCATGATGATCGGCATGCCGAGCTCCTTGGCGAACTCGGCGCGCTTGTACATCTCTTCCGGCGTCGGCGCGGTCACGTTGAGGTAGTGGCCCTTCCTCTCGCCCGTCTCGGCCTCTGCCTTGCGGATGGCCTCGGCCACGAAGGCGAAGCGGTCGCGCCAGCGCATGAACGGCTGCGAATTGACGTTCTCGTCGTCCTTGGTGAAGTCGAGGCCCCCGCGCAGGCACTCGTAGACGGCGCGGCCGTAGTTCTTGGCCGACAGCCCCAGCTTGGGCTTGATGGTGCAGCCCAACAGCGGGCGGCCGTACTTGTCCATCTTGTCGCGCTCGACCTGGATGCCGTTGGGCGGGCCGCCGCAGGTCATCACGTAGGCGATGGGGAAGCGCACGTCCTCCAGGCGCAGCGCCCGGATCGCCTTGAAGCCGAAGACGTTGCCCACCAGCGAGGTGAAGACGTTGACCACCGAGCCTTCCTCGAAGAGGTCGATCGGGTAGGCGATGAAGGCGTAGAAACAGGTCTTGTCGCCCGGGACGTCCTCGATGCGGTAGGCACGGCCCTTGTAATGGTCGAGGTCGGTGAGGAGGTCGGTCCAGACCGTCGTCCAGGTGCCGGTGGAGGACTCTGCGGCCACGGCGGCCGCGGCCTCCTCGCGGGAGACGCCCTCCTGCGGCGTGATCTTGAAGCAGGCGAGGAGGTCGGTGTCGCGGATGCGGTAGTCCGGCTCCCAGTAGGTCTGGCGGTAATCCTTGACGCCGGCGCTGTAGGCTTTGCTCATGGCTTGCTCCGTGGATCGGTTCGGGGGATGGGCAAAGTCTGCGTCGGAAGATGCATCAGGGACAGTCACGATTTATTATGGCTACCATAAGAAGTCGTATATGCACGGCCCGTTCCCGACCTGGAGTCCCGCATGAAGCACGCCACTTTTCGCCAGCTGCGCATCTTCGAGGCCGTCGCCCGCCACCTGTCCTTCTCGCGGGCGGCCGAGGAGCTGCACCTCACGCAGCCCGCCGTCTCCATGCAGGTGAAGAGCCTCGAGGCCCAGGCGGGGCTCGCCCTCTTCGAGCAGGTGGGCAAGAAGATCCACCTCACCGAGGCCGGGGCGGAAGTCGCCCGCTTCGCCGCCGAGGTGGCGAGCCGGATGAAGGACTGCGAGGACACGCTCGCCGCCATCCGCGGCGTCGCCGGCGGGCGCCTGCACCTCGCGGTGGTGAGCACGGCCAAGTACTTCGCGCCGCGGCTGCTCTCCGAGTTCTCGCGCCGCCACCCCGGCGTCACCGTGAAGCTCTCCGTCACCAACCGCGAGCAGGTGATCGGCGAGCTGCAGGCCAACCAGGTGGACCTCGCGATCATGGGCAGGCCGCCGCGCGGCCTGGACGTGGAGGCCACCGCGTTCGCGAAGCACCCGCACGGCATCATCGCCTCGCCCGATCATCCGTTGGCGCGCAAGCGCGGCCTGGAGCTCGCGCGGCTGGCCGGCGAGAACTTCCTCATCCGCGAGCCCGGCTCGGGCACGCGCATGTCGATGGAGCGCGTCTTCGCCGAGCGCGGCGTGAAGCTCGCGAGCAGCATGGAGCTCGCCAGCAACGAGACCATCAAGCAGGCGGTGATGGCGGGGATGGGCCTCGCCTTCCTGTCGCTGCACACCGTCGGGCTGGAGCTGGCGGCCGGCAAGCTCGCGCGCCTGGACGTGCGCGGCACGCCGGTCACGCGGGACTGGCACGTGGTGAGCCGCAAGGGCAAGCGCCTGTCGCCGCTCGCCGAGAGCTTCCGGGCGTTCCTCGCCGCCGACGGCGCCAAGCTGATCGAGGAGACGACGGGCGTGCGCGTGCGCGCGAAAACGCCGCCAAATGCCTGAATGCCTTGAAATGAGGCGTACGGAGGGCGCAGAATTTTCGTATAATTCCGCGCTTCGTATTCGCGAACACAAACTGCTTGTTCACCATGCTGCAGACGGGGTTGCACCCACCGCCCGAGTGACTCGGGCGCCGTCGCGTTTTCGACGCGGCGGGCGCCCGGGAACCGGCCGGTCCCGTCACCTGCCAGCGAACCGCCAGAAGAGGGGGGTAACGGAGTGAAGGGACTGCACATCATCGCCGACCTGTACGGCTGCCGGAACCGCGAGATGCTGGCCTCGTCCGCCATGCTTCGCGAAGCCTGCGTGGCAGCTTGCCGGGACGTGGGGCTCAGGGTCCTCGGGGACCACTTCTACCAGTTCGAGGGACTCGAGGCGACGCAGGTCGGCGGCGCCACCGGCGCGGTCGTCTTCGCGGAATCGCACCTCGCCATCCACACCTGGCCGGAGCGCGACGGCGCGACGCTCGACGTGTACGTCTGCAACGTCACCTGCGACAACAGCGCCAAGGCGGAAAGGCTCTACGAGGTGATCGCGGCGAAGCTCAGGCCCGACGACGTCATGGTCGAGCGCGTCTGGCGAGGTCGCGACCTGCCGGTGAGGAAAAAGCGCCTCGCGGCGGTGAAATAACTCCCGCGGCAGGTTCCGCGCACCGCCGGCGCGCGGCGCGCGGAACGAGCCGCCAGATGCCGATGTCCGAGAAAATCTTCGAGCGTCTCAACGACGCGAGCGGCGTGTGGTTCGACGGCACGCTGGTCGAGCGCCGCCAGACGCCCTTCCAGCTCCTGGAGGTGTACGACACGCCGGAGCTCGGCCGCATCTTCCGCCTCGACGGCTACAACATGACCTCGGAGCGCGACGAGTTCTTCTACCACGAGAACCTCGTACACCCCGCGGCGACCGCGCACGCGGGACCGCGCCGCGCGCTGGTGATCGGCGGCGGCGACGGCGGCTCCTCCGAGGAGCTGCTCAAGCACCAGACGCTGGAACTCGTGCACCTCGTGGAGCTCGATCCCGAGGTGATCGCGGTCGCCAGGCGGCACTTCGCCGGCGTGCACCGCGGCGCCTTCGACGACCCGCGCCTGAAGGTGAGCGTGGGCGACGGGCTCGCCTACCTGCGCTCGACGGCGACGCGCTACGACCTGGTGGTGATGGATCTCACCGACCCCGTGGGTCCGTCCGTCGAGCTCTATTCGCCGGCCACCTTCGCGCTGGCGCGCAGCGCGCTGGCCGAGGGCGGGGCGCTGGTCCTGCACCTGGGCTCCCCCTTCGCGCATCCGCAGCGGGTGCGCGAGACTCTCGCGAGCCTGCGCCAGGTCTTCGCGGTGGTGGCGCCGTATTTCGTGCACATCCCGCTGTACGGCTCGATCTGGGGCTTCGCCTGCGCCTCCGACGCGCTCGACGCGCGCTCGCTCGAGCCCGCCGAGGCGGACCGCCGCCTCACGGCGCGCGGCGTGCGGGACCTCGGCTACTACAACGGCGACGTGCACCGGGCCATGTTCGCGCTGCCGAACTACGTGCGCGAACTCGTGGCCTGATGCCGCTCCCGAGCATTCGCCAGCCCACCACCCGCCCACCGACGCTATGAGCGCTCCGCGCATCTACTGCGACCTCCGCCTGGGCCCCGGTGCCCAGTTCGCCCTTCCGCAGGAGGCAGCCAACCACATCGGCCGGGCGCTGCGCCTGCGCGTGGGCGACCCGCTGGTCGTCTTCGATGGCCGCGGCGGCGAGTACGAGGCGCAGATCCTGCGCATCGACCGCGACCGCATCGACGTGAAGACGGGCGCCTTCCGCGAGCCGGTACGCGAATCGCCGCTTGCGATCGGGCTCGTCCAGGGGCTTCCGGAGGCCGACAAGATGGACTGGATCCTGAAGAAGTCGGTCGAGCTCGGCGTGGCCTGGATCCAGCCGGTGGTCTGCGAGCGCAGCGTCGTGCGTCTCGCCGGCGAGCGTGCGGCGCGCCGCGAGTCGCACTGGCAGCGCGTGGTGATCGCCGCCTGCGAGCAGACCGGACGCAACGTCGTTCCCGAGGTGCGGCCCACGGCTCCGTTCCGGGACTGGGCCGCGCAACCCTCGCAGTCGCTGCGCTGGATGCTCGCCCCCGGGGCTGCGGAGGCGCTGGTGGCGCAGCCCCCGCCCGCCGGACCGATCGAGCTTCTTATCGGACCCGAGGGCGGCCTCTCGGAGCGGGAGGTCGACATCGCGGCCACCATCGGCTTCACGGCGCTGTCGCTCGGGCCGCGCGTGCTGCGCACCGAAACGGCGCCGCTCGTGGCGCTTGCCGCCATGCAGTCGCTCTGGGGCGACTTCCACCGGTAGAATCGGCCACCCCCCGCACCCCGCCCGACGATGCCCAAGCCGCCCGAGCTCAAGACCGAAGCCTTCGTGAAGTGGTTCCGCTCGGCCACGCCCTACATCCACCAGTGGGGCGGGGCGACTTTCGTCATCGCCTTCGGCGGCGAGGTCCTGGCCGACGGCGAGTTCCAGCAGCTCACCCACGACATCAACGTGCTCATGAGCCTGGAGGTGCGCGTGGTGCTCGTCCACGGCACCAGACCGCAGGTCGAGGAGCAGATGCGCCAGCATGGCGTCGAGTCGCGCTACGTCGGCAACCGCCGCGTGACCGACGCCCGCGCGCTCTCGTGCGTGAAGGAGGCCAACGGCATCGTGCGCGTGGAAATGGAAGCGCTCCTGTCGATGGAGCTCGCCAACAGCCCGATGTGGGGCGCCGACATCCGCGTCTCCTCCGGCAACTTCGTGACCGCCAAGCCCGTGGGCGTGGTCGGGGGCGTCGATTTCGGCCACACCGGCGAGGTGCGCAAGATCGATGCGGAGGGCATTCGCAAGCGCCTGGACGACCACGAGGTGGTGCTCATCTCGCCGATCGGGTTCTCGCCGACGGGCGACGTGTTCAACTGCACGCTCGAGGACGTGGCCACCTCCACCGCCATGGCGCTACAGGCCGACAAGCTGATCTTCCTCACCGAGACGGCGGGCGCGCTCGACGCGAAGGGCCGGCTCATCTCGGAACTCACGGTGAAGCAGGCGGGCGAGCTGGTCGCCGCCAACGGCGGGCTGCCGGAGGACGTGCAGATCTACCTGCCCTGCGCGCTGCAGGCCTGCGCCAACGGCGTGAAGCGCGCGCATCTCATCAGCCGCCACGTCGACGGGGCGCTCCTTATCGAGCTCTTCACCCACCATGGCATCGGCACGATGGTCGTGCCCGAGTCGCCGGAGGTGATCCGCGATGCGCGGCCCGAGGACGTGCCCGGCATCGTGCAGATCATCGAGCCGCTCGAGCAGCAGGGCATCCTCGTGCGCCGCGAGCGCGACCGTCTCGAGCGCGAGATCGACCGCTTCTTCGTGATCGAGAGCGAAGGCAACATCCTCGGCTGCGCGGCCCTCTATCCCTTCCCCGAGGAGTCGACGGTGGAGCTCGCCTGCCTGGCGGTGAATCCGTTCTACCGCGACGGCGGACGCGGCGAACGCCTGCTGGCCTTCGCCGAGGCACGGGCGCGGCAGGCGGGCTTCAAGTCGGTGTTCGTCCTGTCGACGCGCACCACGCACTGGTTCATCGAGCGCGGCTTCGCCGAAGCGGACCTGGCGCGCCTGCCCGGACGCAAGCAATCGCTCTACAATTACGACCGGCGCTCCAAGATCTTCATGAAGGGACTCTAGCAATGGCAAGGACGGTCAACTGCATCAAGCTGAAGAAGGAGGCCGAAGGCCTCGATTTCCCGCCCTACCCCGGCGAGCTGGGCAAGAAGCTCTGGGAATGCGTCTCCAAGGAGGCCTGGAAGAGCTGGCTCGAGCAGCAGAAGATGCTGGTGAACGAGAACCGGCTGAACCTCGCCGACCCGCGCGCGCGCAAGTACCTGGAGGAGCAGATGCAGCGGCACTTCTTCGGGGAAGGCGCGGACGCCGTGCAGGGTTACGTGCCTAAGGCGTGAGCGGTTGGGAGTGATGCGGGCGCAAGTCTTTGGAAACGCCGATGAACGCCGATGCCCCGCCGATTGCCGCCGATGAAACCTGTCGAGAATCCACCTTCGATGAGTCGATGCCGATTCAATGATGCGCCGGAACGACCTGCCATCAACTAGATTTTATCGGCGTTAATCGGCGGGGC
>CAZOIB010000376.1:0-4664 GCA_964579785.1 uncultured Lysobacter sp.
CCCTCGCGGATGTCGTGGTCGATCTGGTCCACGAGGATGACGGAGTTGCGCATGATCATCCCCGCCAGCGCGATCGTGCCGAGCATCGCGACGAAGCCGAACGGCATGCGCGAGACGAGGAGTGCGGCCGTCACGCCGATCAACCCCAGCGGCGCGGTGAGCGCCACCATCGTGACCCGGGCGAAGCTCTGCAGCTGCAGCATCAGGGCGGTGAGCATCACCAGCACCATCACGGGCGCCACGACGGCGATCGAGCGCTGCCCCTTGCCGGAATCCTCGATGGCGCCGCCGGTCTCGATGCGGTAGCCGACCGGCAGGCGCGCGCGGATGTCCTCCAGTTTCCCGTTGACCTGCGCGCTCACCGCCGGCGCCTGCACGCCTTCGCGGATATCGGAGCGCACCGTGATGACGGGAGTGCGGTCGCGCCGCCAGTAGACGCCCTGCTCGAAGCCGTGGGTGACGCGCGCGATCTGGGCCAGCGGCACGGTGCGGCCGCGACCCACCGGCACGGCGAGGTCCTTGAGCAGGCTCACCAATTGCCGCTCGGCGGCATCGCTGCGGACGACGACGTCGACCTGCCTGTCCTTCTCGCGCCAGGCGGTGATGGCCTGCCCGGAGATGACGGTCCCCACGTACTGGGCGAGTTCCTGGGTCGAGATGCCCAGTACCCGCGCGCGGTCCTGGTCGATGACGAGCCGGATCACGCGGCTGGCTTCCTCCCAGTCGACGTTGACGTCCCGCGTCCACGGGTTGGCGCGCATCACGTCCGCCACCTCGTTGGCGATGGCGCGGATCGCATCCTTGTCCTCGCCGATCACGCGGAACTGCACCGGGAAGCCGACCGGTGGGCCGTTCTCGAGGCGCGAGACGCGGCCGCGCAATTCCGGGAAGTCCCGGTCGAAGAGGGCGAAGAGGCGCGCGCGCACGATCTCGCGTGCCTCGTTGTCCTTCGTGTTCAGCACGAGCTGGCCGAAGTTGGCGTTGACCAGTTGCTGGTCCAGCGGCAGGAAGAAGCGCGGGCTGCCGCTGCCGACGTAGCTCACGAAGTTGTCGATGTTGTCGCGGAAGGCGGGCTCCGTCATCAGGATGCGCTCGAGCTTCGCCACCTGCGCCTGCGTGGCCGTGAACGACGAGCCTTCCGCGAGCCGCAGGTCGACGATCAGCTCGGGCCGGTTGGCCGGCGGGAAGAACTGCTGCTGCACGAAGCGGAAGCCGAACACCGAGAGCGCGAAGGCCGCGAGCGTGGCCCCGATGACCGTCCCGCGGTGCGCCACGCTCCAGTTCACCAGGCGGCGGAAGCGCAGGTAGAACGGCTTGCGGTAGACGGCCCCCTCGTCGACCGGGGCGCCGCCGCGATGGAAATCCGGCAACAGCTTGTATCCGAGATAGGGCACGAAGAGGACCGAGACCACCCACGAGACGAGCAGGGCGATCGTCGTCACCGCGAACATGGCGAAGGTGTACTCGCCCGTGGAGGAGCGCGCGAGGCCGATGGGGAGGAACCCGGCCGCGGTGACGACCGTGCCGGTGAGCATCAGCATGGCGGTCGAGGTGTAGGCGAAGGCCGCGGCGCGCGCCCGCTCCCAGCCCTGCTCCATCTTCACCACCATCATCTCCACCGAGATGATGGCGTCGTCGACCAGGAGCCCCAGGGCGATGATGAGCGCGCCCAGCGACACCTTGTGCAGGTCGATGCCGGCCTGGTACATGAAGAGGAAGGTCACCGCGAAGGTGAGCGGGATCGACAGCGCGACGATGAGGCCGGTGCGCAGGCCCAGCGACAGGAAGCTCACCAGCAGCACGATGGCCACGGCCTCCGCAAGGGTGCGCGTGAACTCGCGCACCGAGCGCTTCACCGCGGTCGGCTGGTCGTTCACGCGGTCGAGCTCGAGTCCCACGGGAAGTTGCGCCTGCAGGCGCTGCACTTCGGCGTCGAGCGCTTCCCCCAGGGCGATGATGTCGCCGCGCGGCGCCATGGAGACCGCCACGCCCAGGGCGTCGCGGCCCAGGAAGCGCATCTTCGGCTGCGGCGGATCGGAGTAGCCGCGCGTGACGGTGGCGAGGTCGCCGACGCGAAAGAGCCGGCCGTTCGCCCGTACCGGCAGCGCGCGGACACTTTCCACGGAATCGAGGGCGCCGCCGGTGCGGATGTAGATGCGGTCGGTGCCGGTCTCGAAGCTGCCGGAGGAGGCCACCGCGTTCTGCTGCGCGAGCGCGGCGAACACGACCGCGGGTTCCACGCCGATGGTGGCGAGCTTCGCGTTGGCGACCTCGACGAAGATCTTTTCGTCCTGCTCGCCGATCAGCTCGACCTTGGCCACGTCCTTCACGCGCAGGAGGTCGGCGCGGACGCGGTCGGCGGCCTCCTTCAACTGCGCGTAGCTGTAGCCGTCGCCGGTGAGGGCGTAGATGTTGCCGAAGGTGTCGCCGAACTCGTCGTTGAAGAAGGGACCCTGGATGCCCGCCGGCAGCTGGTGGCGCACGTCGCCCACCTTCTTGCGCACCTGGTACCAGGTGTCCCTGATCTCGTCGGGCCGCGAGGAATCCTTCACGAAGACGAAGACCACCGACTCGCCGGGCTTCGAGTAGCTGCGCAGGTGGTCCAGCCGCGGCGTCTCCTGCAGCTTCTTCTCGATGCGGTCGGTGAGCTGGCGCTCCACTTCGTCGGCCGACGCGCCCGGCCAGTTGGTGCGCACCACCATCAGCTTGAACGTGAACGCCGGGTCCTCGGCCTGCCCGAGGCGCACGTAGGAGCCGATGCCGATCGCCGCGAGCACGATCATGAGATAGAGCACCAGCGACTGGTGGGCGAGCGCCCATTCGGAGAGGTTGAAGCGGTGGACCATCGCCCGCCTCTCAGCGCTTGGCGGGAGCGGGCGGGGCCGCCGGCGCCGGCGGCCCCGGCACGCGCACGACCTGGCCGGCGCGCAGCTTGTGCACGCCGGCAGCCACCACGACTTCCCCGGCCGCGACCCCGGAGAGGATCGTCGCCCCGTCCTCGCGGTACTGGCCGACCTGCACGGGGCGCAACTGCACCTGCGCGGACCCGGGATCGACCACCCACACGGCCGCCGCCTCACCCTGCCGCACGAGCGCGGTGAGGGGAAGGACGACGAGCGTGGCATCGAGCGTAGGCCGCAGGACGACGTTGGCGCTCATGCCGACGCGCACGCCGGGTGGGGCCGCGAGGATGGAGACGCGCACCGTGAACGTCCGCGTCACCGCATCGGCGCCGCCGGCTATCTCGCGCACGCGGCCCGGAAAGTGGGTCGCCGGATCCGCCCACAGGGCGATCGCCACGTCCTGGCCGGCGCGGAAGCGCCCCACCTGGCCCTCGGGGACGTTGATGACGATCTCCATCTCGCCATGGCGGGCGAGGCGCAGCACCGGCTGGCCGGCCGCGACGACTTGCCCGCTCTCGGCGGAGACGGAAACGATCACGCCGTCGGCGTCCGCGGCGAGCGTCGCGTAAGCCTGCTGGTTGGCGGTGATCGCGGCCTGCGAGCGGGCCTGCTCGACTCTCGCCTTGGCGGCGGCGTAGCCCGCCTGTCGCGTGTCGTAGGCCGACTGGCTGATGAACTTCTTCGCCAGCAGGTCGCCGGCGCGCTCCAGTTCCGCCTTGGCGAGCGCGTGCTCCGCCTCCGCGGACGCCAACTGCGCGCGCGCGGCCTCGGCAGCCAGCTTCACGTCCTCGGGATCGAGGCGCGCGAGCGCCTGCCCCTTGCCCACGCGCGCGCCGGCGTCCGCGAGCCGCGCGGCGATCTTGCCGCCGATGCGGAACGCGAGATCGGTCTCGACCCGTGCGCGTACCTCGCCGGAATAGACCTCGCGCGTCGCCGCGGCCCCGGGCGCGACCGTGACCGTGAGCACAGGCCGCACCGGATCCGCGGCCTCCTGCTTGTGGCCGCAGGCGGCGAGCAGCAGCACGGCAATCGCCGCCAGCGATCTGGTCATCATCGGGAGCCTCCCGCGCCGGATCCACCGGCGCCGCCCATCGTCCCGGTCCAGAGCGCGCGCAGCGCCTGCTCGACCTCGCGTTCGTAGTCGCGGCGGAACATCGCGAGCTCGGCGCGCTGCATCGCCGTGTCGAAGCGCTCGATGGGGTGCAGCAGCTGCCAGAGCCCGACGATGAGGCCGTAGCTGTGCTGCAGCAGCGTGACGCCCGCCCCTGTGGCGAGCGCGGGGTAATGGCGCTCGAGCGCCGCGCCGGCGTCCGTGAGCGCCTTGCCCACGCGCACCTTGAACGCGATGGCGGCCGCGGCCGGCATGTCGCGGTCCATGAGGCCGAAGCAGCGGCTGGTCAGGGGAAGGTATCCCGGCACGCGCACCAGGTTGTCCCGGGTCACGGCCCAGACCTCGTCGAAGCCGGCCCGCGCCTTCCCCCCGAGCAGCTTCATCAGTGCCGCGAAGAAGTGCGCGACGTGCCGCTCGTGCAGCGAGAGCAGCATCTCCTCCTTGCTCGGGAAGTACAGGTAGACGGTTCCTTTTGCGAGTCCGGCCGCCTCGGCGACTTCAGCCACGCTCGCCACGCGATCCGGGTGCTCCAGAAACAACGCCTCCACGGCGTCGAGAAGGGCGTGGCGGCGCTCCTCCTTGTCCCCCTCGCCCACGGCGCGCAGCTTGATGGCCATAAATGACTCCGGGTCAGTATGGCCGCACCTTAA
>CAZOIB010000377.1:0-2380 GCA_964579785.1 uncultured Lysobacter sp.
GCTGTGGCTGCGCTACGTGGGCCCGAAGACGATGCTGAGCTTCGAGGTGATGACCGACATCCTGCTCATCGTGGTGATCGGCGGCATGGGCAGGATGTACGGCGCGGTGATCGGCTCGGTCCTCTTCATCCTCGCCCAGAATTACCTGCAGGCCGGGATGGGGCGGGCCTCGGATGCGCTCGTCGCCGTTCCGCTGCTGGCCAAGGCGCTGCATCCGGATCGCTGGATGCTCTGGATGGGGCTCCTCTTCATCGCCTGCGTGTACTGGTTCCCCACGGGCATCGTGGGGCGGCTGCGCGGCCCGGGCAAGTGAGGCACGCGCGGCGCATCCCGCCGCAAGAGGCGTGCATCAGATCGTCCGGCCCCGATCCTTCCAGTACGGTGCGCGCAGCTCGCGCTTGAGCGTCTTGCCCGCCGCGCTGCGCGGGAAGTCCGCATGGATGACGACCCCGGAGACGCGCTGGTAGCGGGCCGCTACCCGGGCATTGATCCAGTCGCGCAGCTCTTCCGCAGTGGCCGCATCCGGCCGCACGAGCGTCACCGCCGCCACGGGGGTCTCGCCCCATTTCTCGTGCGGTATGCCGAACACCGCCACCTCCCGCACCGCGGGATGGCGCGCGGCGATCTCCTCGACGTCCTTCGGGTACACCTTCACGCCGCCCGAGTCGATCATGTCCTTCTTGCGGTCGACGAGGTACAGGAAGCCTTCCTCGTCCACGCGGCCCATGTCGCCCGAGTACAGCCACCCGTCGCGGACGGCGTTTGCCGTCAGGTCGTCGCGGCCTGCGTAACCGGTCATGAGGATGGGCGCGCGTCCGGTGATTTCGCCTACCTCGCCCGTGGGCAGTTCGCGTCCGGCCTCGTCGACGATGCGCAGATCGCAGAACACCGGCGGCACGCCGACGGAGCCGGACTTGCGCACCGCGTCGCGCTTGTCGAGGATGGTCACGAATCCCTCGGTCAGGCCATAGAGCTCGTGGAAACGGCCGGGGAGCAGTGCGTTCAGGCGGTCCTTGTGTTCCTGGAGCAGGGGGGCGCCGAGCGACAGGATCATCTCCAGCGAGGCTAGCTTCGCGGGGTCGAACGCGGGCGAAGCGAGGATCGCGATGATCTGCGCCGGCACGAGCATCGTGTGGGTGACCTTCTCGCGCGCGATGGTCGCGATCGCCTCCTCGGGATCGAAGGCCTGCATGAGGACGTAGCGCGCGCCGAGGTAGAAGGCCGGCATCAGGGTCACGAACGCGCCGTTGAAGACGATGGCGCCGGCGTGCATCACCACCGACTCCGGCGTCATGCGCCAGGCTGGCGCCATCGTGAGGGCGTACATGGCGCGGATGAAATGCGTGTGCTGGATTCCCTTGGGGGCGCCCGTCGTGCCGCTCGTGTACATGATGTTGAAGAGCGCATCCTGCGAGACCCGGATCGCCGGCGCATCCGGCGCGGCGCCGGACACGCCCTCGGCGTAGGAACTGAACCCGGGGGCCTCGCCGTCGACGAGGAATCGACGGCTGCCCAGATCCCCGCCGAGCGCGTCGCCGAGCGCGCGGAACTCGTCCAGCATCGAGCGTTGCGTGAAGACCGCGCGCGCTCCGCAGTCGCGCAACAGGCTCGCAAGGCCAGGCGCATTGAGCAGGGGCGACAGCGGCACCAGGACCGCGCCGATCGTCGGAACGGCCCAGTAGATTTCCAGCAGTTCGCGGCAATTCGCGAGCACGGTTGCCACCCGGTCGCCCGGCCGGATGCCGAGCGACACCAGGAGATTCGCGACGCGATTCACGCGCCCGGCGAATGACTGCCAGGTGACGGTTTCCCCCGCGAACGTGACTGCGGGAAGATCGCCGCGGTAGCGGGCATGATGGGCAATCAGGCCTTCCAGGGAGAGCATCGGCGCTTTCGGCGGTTCGTTCAGGGGCGGCGCACCAGATTACACCGCGCGATGCAGTGGCCGGAAGAGAGGCGCGCCTGCAAGCCGGCTAGAGCGGAAGAACGCGCGCGGGATCGGGTCGTTCGGCGAAAGCAAGGAACGCGTCGCCCAGCCGCCGGCTTTCGGCGATCGCCTGCTTCCAGTAGGCGAGGCGCCCCGCGTAGTCGGTCTCGAAGCGCCGGAAATCCCGGCGGTCGGGAAGCTTGCCGAACGGCAGCCGCGCGAGGTAATCGCGCGACGGCGAGACGAGGATCACGTTGTCCAGCCATGCGCCGCGCGCCCTGAGCCAGGGCAGCGCCTTGTCGAGCCAGCCGGGAATGATGCGGTCGGTGAAGTGGGGGTAGAGGACCAGCCCGGGGCTGCGCGAATAGGGCAAATGCAGGTGGTAGTCGATGAGCCCGCCGTCCCAGTAGAGGCCGGCCGGCGCGCGCGGGATGTCGGGCACCGCCTCGATCA
>CAZOIB010000378.1:0-3036 GCA_964579785.1 uncultured Lysobacter sp.
TCCCACTCGGCTTCCGCGCGATCGAGCGTGCCGTCGATGGCGTGCTCGACCAGGTCGAGGAAATCGCTCTTCAGCCGCATCATGATCGGCTGCGTCTCCGGGTCGCCCATGCGGCAGTTGAACTCCACCACCCGCGGCGCGCCCTGCGGGTCGATCATGAGCCCGGCGTAGAGGAAACCGCTGTAGGGCGTGCCTTCCTTCTCCATGCCGCGCAGCGTGGGCAGGATGACCTCGCGCATCGCCCGCGCGTGCACGTCGGGCGTGACGACCGGGGCGGGCGAGTACGCGCCCATGCCGCCCGTGTTGGCGCCACGGTCGCCGTCGAAGATCCGCGTGTGGTCCTGGGTGGAGGCGAAGGCGAGCGCATTCTTCCCGTCGGCCATCACGATGAAGCTGGCCTCCTCGCCTTCCATGAATTCCTCGATCACGACGCGGTGGCCCGCCTCGCCCATGCCGCCGCCCGACAGCATCATGTCGATGGCGGCGTGCGCTTCGGTGGCATCCATCGCCACGACGACACCCTTGCCCGCGGCGAGACCGTCGGCCTTGATCACGATCGGAGCGTGTATCTTCTCGACCGGCGCATTCGCGACCACGTGGTCGACGTGCGCGTGCGCGGCCTTCGCGTCGGTGAAGGTGGCGTAGTGCGCGGTCGGGATGCCGTGGCGCAGCATGAAGCGCTTGGCGAAATCCTTGGAAGCCTCGAGCTGCGCCGCGGCCTGCGTCGGGCCGAAGATGGCAAGGCCTTCGGCCTGGAAGGCATCCACCACGCCGGCGGCCAGCGGCGCCTCGGGTCCGACCACGGTGAGGCCCACGCGCTCGTCCCTGGCCAGTTTCACGAGGCCGGGAATGGCGGTGACGTCCACGTTCACGAGACCATCCTCGCGCGCCGTGCCGGCATTGCCGGGGGCCACGAGCACCTTCGAGACGCGCTGCGATTGCGCCAGCTTCCATGCGAGCGCGTGCTCGCGTCCGCCGGAGCCGATGACGAGAACCTTCACGGTCGCGCCCTCAGTGCCGGAAGTGCCGCATGCCGGTCACGACCATGGCCATGCCATGCTCGTTGGCGGCGGCGATCACCTCGTCGTCGCGCATGCTGCCGCCGGGCTGGATGACGGCACGCGCACCCGCCTTGGCGATCACGTCGAGGCCATCGCGGAACGGGAAGAACGCGTCCGAAGCGGCGACCGATCCCGCCAGCGACAGCCCGTTGTTCTTCGCCTTGATCGACGCGATGCGGGTGGAATCGACGCGGCTCATCTGTCCGGCGCCCACGCCCAGCGTCATGCCGCCGCCGCAGAAGACGATGGCGTTCGACTTCACGAACTTGGCGACGCGGAAGGCGAAGACGAGGTCGTTCATTTCCGCCTCCGTGGGCTTCCTCTTCGTCACGAAGCGCAGCTCGGAGACATCGAAGGCATCCGCCGACTGCACCAGGAGCCCGCCGCCGACGCGCTTCATGTCGAGGCGGTTCAGGTCCTTCGCCATGGCGATGGTGAGGAGGCGCACGTTCTGCTTGGCCGCGAACACCTTCTTCGCCGCTTCCTCGTAGGCCGGCGCGATCACCACTTCCACGAACTGCTTCGACACGGCCTCGGCCGTGGGACCGTCGACGGGCCGGTTGAAGGCGATGATGCCGCCGAAGGCCGAGGTGGGGTCGGTGAGGAAGGCGCGGCGGTAGGCCTCCAGCGGCGACTGCGCGATGGCCACGCCGCACGGGTTGGCGTGCTTGACGATCACGCAAACGGGTACGTCGAACGTGCGGCAGCACTCCCAGGCCGCGTCGGCGTCGGCGATGTTGTTGTAGGAGAGTTCCTTGCCCTGCAACTGGCGGAAGCGGGCCAGCGTTCCCTTCGCGGGATCGCGCTCCACGTAGAAGGCCGCCGACTGGTGCGGGTTCTCGCCATAGCGCAGCGTCTGCGCGAGCGAGAACTGCAGGTTCAGGCGGTCCGGGAACGCGCGGACGGCGCCCTTTTCATCGCGCGCCGTGAGCCACGAGGAGATCATCCCGTCGTACTCGGCCGTGTGGCTGTACGCCTTGGCAGCGAGCGCGTAACGATCGGCGAAGCCCAGCTTGCCGCCGCTTGCCGCGAGTTTCTGCGCGAGCGGGGCGTAGTCGGCCGGGTCGGTCACGATCACGACGAAGGCATGGTTCTTGGCGGCCGCGCGCACCATCGCCGGGCCGCCGATGTCGATGTTCTCGATGGCGTCCTCCATCGAGCATCCCGGTTTCGCCACGGTCTGCGCGAACGGGTAGAGGTTCACCACCACCATGTCGATGGACGGGATGCCGTGCTGCTGCATCGCCGCCACATGGTCGGGATGGTCGCGGCGGGCGAGGATGCCGCCGTGCACCTTGGGGTGCAGCGTCTTCACGCGGCCGTCCATCATCTCCGGGAAGCCGGTGTAGTCGCCGACCTCGATCACCGGCAGTCCGGCGGAGGCGAGCAGCTTCGCGGTGCCGCCGGTGGAGAGGATCTCGACGCCGTGCGCGGCAAGTGCCTTGGCGAATTCGACGACGCCGGTCTTGTCGGAGACGCTGATCAGCGCCCGCTGGATGCGAATGAGATCGCTCGGCATGGATAGGCCCTTCGCTGCTGCCCCGGGACGCGTCTCAGTCGAGGCCGTGCTCCAGGAGCTTCTTGCGCAGCGTGTTGCGGTTGATGCCGAGGAGCTCGGCCGCGCGCGTCTGGTTGCCCTGCGCGTGGTACAGGACCACCTCGAGCAAAGGCTTCTCGACGCAGGTCACGACCATGTTGTAGATCCCCGATGGCTTCTCGCCGTCGAGATCCTTGAAGTACTGCTTCATCATCTTGCGCACGGTGAGGGACAGGTCGTTCTCCCGTTCCGCGCTCTCCGCCCTGGTGGCGGTCCGTGCCTGGGTTCTAGGCTGCAAGGGGCACCTCGTCGACGTATTCGAGGCGCGGGGAGTGCTCGGCAAGTCCATCGAAGAAGCAACCGATGGCGGCGAGCTGTTCCCCGGCGCTCTGGAGCTGGTTCATGCGGGCACGGAACAGGGCGGAATTCTTCAGCCCC
>CAZOIB010000379.1:0-1655 GCA_964579785.1 uncultured Lysobacter sp.
GACGGCTTCGGTGACCGGGTAGACGGTCGACGAGCCGTCGATCTTGACGATCTGCTGCGCGAACGCCGACGTGGCGGAGGTGCCGGCGGCGCCAAGGGCGAGCGCAGCGGCGATGACCGTAAACTTGGATTTCATGCGGACTCCTGGGGAGAGGTTCGAGGGAACGATACCGATGGCGACAGAGCTTACGGTCGCCTTGTGACAGGTTCGTGACACCCTGGAAACCGGGCCATCCGGCCCCGCGACCCTCAGGCCGCCTTGCGCACCGCCTCGGCAATGGACTCGGCGAGCGACTTGACGCGCACCGGATCCTCCCCCTCCACCATGACGCGGATCACCGGCTCCGTCCCCGACGGGCGCAGCAGCACTCGCCCCCTTCCCGCCAGGGCCGACTCCGCGGCTGCCACGGCGTCCCGCACTGCCGGCAGCGCCGTCACGTCGCCGTTGCCCGCGAGGCGCACGTTGGTGAGCACCTGCGGCAGCAGCGTCAGTTCGCGCGTGAATTCGCCGAGGGACTGGCCCGCGGCGACCAGCGCCTCCAGGACCTGCAGCGCGGAGATGATCGCGTCCCCCGTCGAATGCAGGTCGAGGCAGAGCAGGTGGCCGGAATTCTCGCCGCCGCACTCCCAGCCCTTTTCGTTCAGGAGCTCGAGCACGTAGCGGTCGCCGACGCCGGAGCGGGCGAAGTCGATGCCCATTTCCGCGAGCCGCCGTTCCAGGGCGAAGTTGGTCATGAGCGTGCCGACGATGCCACCACGCAGCCGCCCGATCTCGTGGCGGTGCTTGGCGATCACGTAGAGAAGCTGGTCGCCGTCGAAGAGCCGCCCGTCGCGGTCGGCCATGACGAGGCGGTCGCCATCGCCGTCGAAGGCGATGCCGAAGTCGGCGTCGTGCTCCACCACGGCCCGGGCGGTCGTCGCCGGGTGCGTGGCGCCGTAGCCGTCGTTGATGTTGACGCCGTTGGGATGCACGCCGATCGCGACCACTTCGGCCCCCAGTTCCTGGAAGACGCGGGGGCCGAGACGGTAGCCGGCGCCGTGGGCGAAGTCGGTGACGAGCTTGAGTCCGCGCAGCGTCCGGTGCTTGGCGAAGGTGCCCTTGCAGAACTCCATGTAACGCCCTTCGGCGTCGTGCACGCGCTCGGCCTTGCCCAAATGCGCGGAGTCGCGCGTGACGAGCGGCACCTCCAGCATCGCCTCGATGTCGCGCTCCACCGCATCGGGGAGCTTCGCGCCCTCGGCGGAGAAGAACTTGATGCCGTTGTCCTCGAATGCGTTGTGCGAGGCCGACACCATGATGCCGGCGGAGAGCCGCAGCGCGCGCGTCAGGAAAGCCACGCCCGGCGTGGGCATCGGCCCGACGAGAAACGTGTCCACGCCGGCCGCCGAAAGGCCCGACTCCAGCGCGGACTCCAGCATGTAGCCGGAGATGCGCGTGTCCTTGCCGATGAGCACCGCCGGCCGGTCGCGGTGCGGGGGCGCGATGTCGGCCCGCGAGAGCACCTTGCCGGCGGCATAGCCGAGACGAAGGACGAAATCAGGGGTGATCGGCGGCACGCCCACCTTGCCGCGGATGCCGTCGGTGCCGAAGTATTTTCTGGTCATGTCGGCACTTTCCCTCACCCCCGACCCCTCTCCCCGAGGGAGAGGGGAGAA
>CAZOIB010000380.1:0-4560 GCA_964579785.1 uncultured Lysobacter sp.
ATGTTCCTGCCGGACCGCTACATCAAGGGCGAGTGCCCGAAGTGCGGCGCCAAGGACCAGTACGGCGATTCCTGCGAGGCCTGCGGCGCCGTCTACGCGCCCACCGACCTGAAGAATCCGGTCTCCGCCCTCACCGGCGCGACCCCGGTACTGAAGAAGTCGGAGCACTTCTTCTTCCGCCTCTCGGACCCGCGCTGCGTCGAGTTCCTCAAGGAATGGACCCAGGACGGCAGGCTGCAGCCGGAAGTCGCCAACAAGGTGCGCGAGTGGCTGGACGGGGGACTCAACGACTGGGACATCACCCGCGACGCTCCCTACTTCGGCATCGAGATCCCCGGGGCGAAGGGCAAGTACTTCTACGTCTGGCTCGATGCGCCCATCGGCTACCTCGCCGCGCTCAAGAGCCACCTCGACCGCAAGGGCGTCGACTTCGCAAAGTACGTGTCGGACCCGAAGGTGGAGCAGATCCACTTCATCGGCAAGGACATCATCTACCACCACACGCTCTTCTGGCCGGCGATGCTCAAGTTCTCCGGCCGCAAGGTGCCCGACAGCGTGTTCGTGCACGGCTTCATCACCCTCTCGGGCGAGAAGATGTCGAAGTCGCGCGGCGTGTCGGTGAGCCCGCAGCGCTACGCGGAAGTCGGCCTCAACCCGGAGTGGCTGCGCTATTACCTCGCCGCCAAATTGAACGCGCACGTCGAGGATCTCGACTTCAACCCCGACGACTTCCTCGCACGGGTGAATTCGGACCTGGTCGGCAAGTACGTCAACATCGCGAGCCGCGCGGCCGGGTTCATCTCCAAGCGCTTCGGCGGACGCCTGTCCGAGGAGTCGCTCTCCGCCGGGCGGGAACTCAAGTACAAGCTGCGCGGCAACGTGGCGGCCCCCGTCCCGGACAAGGAGGACCAGGCTCCCGCCATCCTCTTCGAGGTGCGCAGCTTCGCCGACCAGATCGCGGCCGACTACGACGCGCGCGACTTCGGCAAGGCCATCCGCCAGGTGATGTTCCTCGCCGACCGCGTGAACCAGTACGTCGACGAGCAGAAGCCCTGGGAGATCGCCAAGGAGCCGGGACAGGAGGCGGCGCTGCAGTGGTTCTGCACGCTGTACCTGGAGCTGTTCCGCATCCTGACCATCTACCTGAAGCCCGTGCTGCCGCGCGTGGCCGAGGACGTCGAGGCGTTCCTCGCCCTCGCCAAGCCGCTCGTCTGGGAGGATGTCGCGAACGCCCTCAAGCCCGGGCACACGGTGCAGCCCTACAAGCATCTGCTCTCGCGCATCGAGCCGCAGCAGATCGACCAGCTGCTCGAGCCGCCCTCCGAGTCGAAGCCCGAGCCAGTCAAGCCCGCCGCCGGCGAGGCCCCGGAGTTCAAGCTGGAGCCGGTCGAGCCGCCACGGCCGGCGCCGATCCTGCCGGTCGGGGAGACCATCTCGATCGACGACTTCGGCAAGATCGACCTGCGCGTGGCCCGCATCGTCGACGCCGAGCTCGTGGCCGACGCCGACAAGTTGCTCAAGCTGACGCTGGACATCGGCATCGACACGCGGACCGTCTTCGCGGGCATCCGCTCGGCCTACACGCCCAAGGAACTCGTCGGGCGCCTGACCGTCATGGTCGCGAACCTCGCGCCGCGCAAGATGCGTTTCGGCGAATCGCAGGGCATGGTGCTCGCCGCCGGCGACGGCAGCTCGATCTACCTCCTCGCCCCGGACTCGGGCGCAACGCCGGGGATGCGCATCAAGTAGCGCCCCGCCTGCCCGGATCACTCTCCCATGGCGACCCGGCGCGCGCCCCTCCTCCCGCCTCCCTATTCCACCGATCGTGCGGTGCTCGAGCGCGAAGTGGTGATCGAGGTGTTCCGCGCCAGCGGCCCCGGCGGCCAGCACGTCAACCGCACCGAATCCGCGTTGCGCATCACGCACCCGCCGTCCGGCGTGGTGGTGATCGCCCAGGACTCGCCCTCGCAGCACCGCAATCGCGACATCGCCTTCGAGCGGCTCGTGGAACGGCTCGCGCGCCTCAATCACGTGCCGAAGAAGCGCGTGGCCACCAGGCCCACGCGCGGCTCGAAGGAGCGGCGCATCGGCGAGAAGAAGCAGCGCGGGTTCACGAAGCGCGGCCGTGGCCGCATCGAAGCCGATGAATAGCGCGATCTGCCGGCGCCTCCTCGTCCACGGCGTGGTCCAGGGCGTGGGCTTTCGCTACGCGATGCAGCGCGAGGCGATCCGGCTCGGTCTCGTCGGCTGGGTCAGGAACCGGCGCGACGGCACGGTGGAAGCGGTCGTATCGGGGCCGGAAAGCGCGGTGCAGGCGATCATAGCCTGGGCGCATCGCGGTCCGCCTGCGGCGCGCGTGGAGTCCGTTGCCGTCACGGCGGACGAAGGCCGCTTCGATGCCTTCGAAATTGGGCACAGTCCCTGATCAGTACACGACCTCGACATTGGGCTCGGTCAGCCACTCCGACAGGGACGCGAGCAGCGGCGCGGACACCTTCACGCGGTACTCGTCGGGCAGGCGGATGTCGCACTCGCCCTGCGCGTTGCGGTAGTGGATGGCCACCGGGCATTTGCCCCCGGCGTACGGGGCCAGCAGCGCGCGCAGCTTTGCCGAGTCGGCCTGCCCGTTGATGGAAAGCCGGAGCGCGCGCGCATAGATGCTGCGGATCTCCGCAAGGTCCATGAGCTTGTCCGCCGTGAAGCGGATGCCGCCCGAAAAATCGTCCTGCGACACGCGCCCCTGCACCACCACGACCTGGTCCTCCTGGATGACGGCGCGCTTTTCGTGGAAGAGCTCGTTGTAGACCACCACCTCGAGCTTGGCGCTGCCGTCGTCGAGAGTGAGGACGGCCATGCGCCCGCGACGGGAGTTGCGCATGGTGACGTTGTAGATGACGCCCGCGGCCATCTGCGGCTCGTTGGCGGGAAGCAGGCTCGCGAGCGGGGTGCGTGCCACGCGGCGGATCTCGTCGCGCCAGGCGCTGAACGGATGCCCGCTCAGGTAGTAGCCCAGGCTCTGCTTCTCCGCGAGCAGCCGCTCGCGCTCCGGCCAGTCCGGGACGCGGGTCAGCGCGAAGGCTTCGGCGGCGTTCTCCTCCGCTCCGCCGAAGAGACTCGTCTGCTGCGCATAGCGCTCGGCCTGTTCCGCGAGATCGAGTGCCGGACCCAGCGATGCGAGGAGGCTGGCACGGTGCGGCGAGACCGAGTCGAAGGCGCCGGCCTTGATCAGCGCTTCCATGGCGCGGCGGTTGACGACGCGGCGGTCGACGCGGCGGCAGAAATCGCCCAGGTCGCGGAAGTTCCCGCCGGACTCGCGAGCCTGCACGAGGTTCGCGATCGCCTGCTCGCCGGTGCCCTTCACCGCACCGAGGCCGTAGCGGATGCGCTTCGCGTCCAGCGGGGCGAAGCGGTAGCCGCCCGCGTTCACGTCGGGGGACAGCACCTCGAGGCCGTTGGCGCATGCATCGTCGAAGATGACCTGCACCTTGTCGGTGTCGTTCATCACCGCGGAGAGGTTGGCCGCGCAGAAGGCGGCCGCGTAATGGGCCTTGAGGTAGGCCGTCTGGTAGGCCACCAGCGCGTAGGCGGCCGAGTGCGACTTGTTGAAGCCGTAGCCGGCGAACTTCTCCATCTGGTCGAAGAGCGTCGTCGCCTTCTTCGCATCCAGCCCGCGCTCGGTCGCCCCCTTCACGAAGATCTCGCGCTGCGTGGCCATTTCCTCGGGCTTCTTCTTGCCCATCGCGCGGCGCAGGAGGTCCGCGCCGCCGAGCGTGTAGCCGCCGATCACCTGCGCGATCGTCATGACGTGCTCCTGGTAGGTCATGACGCCGTAGGTGGGCTCGAGGATGTCCTTCAGGCGCGGGTCGAGGTACTCCCAGCGGGTCCGCCCGTGCTTCCTCTCGATGAACTCCGGGATCAGGTCCATCGGGCCCGGGCGGTAGAGCGCGTTCAACGCGATGAGGTCCTCCAGCCGGTCCGGCCGCGCCTTCATGATGAGGTCGCGCATGCCGCGCGACTCGAACTGGAAAATGGCGACCGTGTTGCCCGACGAGAACACCTTGTAGGCGGCGGGATCGTCGAGCGGGATGGCCTGGATGTCGAACTGCGGCTCGCCCATCGCCCGGATGTGCCGCTCGCTCTCGGCGATGATGGTGAGCGTGGTGAGGCCGAGGAAGTCGAACTTCACCAGCCCCGCCTTTTCCACGTCGTCCTTGTCGAACTGGCTCACCGTGGCGGCGGACCCGTCAGCGCAGTAGAGGGGCGCGAAGTCGGTGAGCTTGCCGGGCGCGATGAGCACGCCGCCGGCGTGCATGCCGACGTTGCGCGTGAGCCCTTCCAGCGCGCGGGCGAGGCGCATCAGCTCGCGCACTTCCTCCTGCTCCTCGAGCAGCGTCTTCAGCTGCGGCTCGGCCTCGATCGCCTTGTCGAGCGTGATGCCGAGCTCGAACGGGATCAACTTGGCGATGCGGTCCACCTCCCCGAAGCCCATCCCGAGGACGCGGCCGACGTCCCGCACCACGGCCTTGGCCGCCATGGTGCCGAAAGTGGCGATCTGCGACA
>CAZOIB010000381.1:0-2675 GCA_964579785.1 uncultured Lysobacter sp.
CAAGCGCGGCCGCCTCGTGTCCGTGCTCGACGAATTCGCCGTGCCGGGAAACAACATCTACGCCGTGTTCCCCGAGCGCCGCCTGCTCCCCGCGAAGGTGCGCTTCTTCATCGAGCACCTGAAGAAGGCCTTCGGCGACCCGCCCTATTGGGACTGACAGACAGGGACTGTCCCTGATTCGTCCCTGCTAGCGGATCTCGCGGACGACGTGCTGCTGCCGGCGGCTGACCGCGAGCCGTTCGCCGGTGCCCCGGATGACCGCCGCCCAGCCGGACTCGCTGTCGGCCGCAATCTTCTCGAACCCCTCGATGGCGCCGCGCGCGACGAGGCAGTTGCGGTGGATGCGCACGAACGCGGGGCCGAACTCCTCCTCCAGCCGGGTGAGGGAGTCCTCGACGAGGAACTCGCGCTCGGCCGTGCGCACCGTGACGTACTTCTGCTCCGCGCGCAGGTAGAGCACCTCGGCCACGGCCACGAGATGGATCCTGCCGCGCTCGTGGACGCAGAAGTGCCGGCGCGGCTGGGTTGCCGCGGCGGCCAGCGCCTCGGGGCCGGGAACGGCGGCGCGCGCCTTGCGCAGGGCGCCGAGCAGCCGCTCCGCGCGGATCGGCTTGAGGAGGTAGTCGATCGCGTTCACCTCGAAGGCCTTCAGCGCGTAGGCATCGAATGCCGTGGTGAAGATGATGGCCGGGGGATGGGGCATCCCCGCCATGTGCCGGGCCGCCTCCATGCCGTCCATCCCGGGCATGCGGATGTCGAGCAGCACGATGTCGACCTTCTCGCGGTTGACGATCTCCAGCGCCTCGCGGCCGTTGCGGGCCTCGTCGACGAGCGAGAGCGCGAACTCCGGCCGGCAGTCGTCGAGCAGGTCGCGCAGCCGCGATCGCGCCGGCGCCTCGTCGTCGGCGATGAGTATGCGGGGGACCCCGGCGCTGGCGAACGTCATTGGCCGGGCGCCGCGATGTAGGGAATTCGGATGGTCACTTCGTAGAGGCCGCCGGACGCCCGTGACTCCATGCTCGCCTCGGCGTCGAAGTGCAGCTGCAGGCGCTCGCGGATGTTGGCGAGCGCCATCCGGTTGCCGGGATGGTGGTTGCCGGCCGGGGGGAGGGGATTGGCAAGGCGGATCACCAGCTGCGCGCCGACGGCCCGGACCTCGACCACGATCTCGCCGCCGCCCGCGATCGGCTCGATGCCGTGGTAGACCGCGTTTTCCACCAGCGGCTGCAGGAGGAGGGCCGGCACCAGCGCATCCCCGGGCACGCCGTCGACGCGCCAGGTCACGCGCAGCCGCGGGCCGAGGCGCAGCTCCTCGATGGCGAGGTACTGCCGCGCGATGCCGATTTCCTTGGCGACCGGTGCGAGCGCCCGGTTGTCGGCCATGAGCACGCGGAAGAGGTCGGCCAGGTCCTCCAGCGCCCGCTCGGCCCTCTTGGGCTCGGAACGGATCAGCGAGAGGACGGCATTGATGCTGTTGAAGAGGAAGTGCGGGCGGATGCGCGCCTGCAGCGCCTGGATGCGCGCCTGCGCCACGGACGGCTCCTGCACCCGTGCCCGCAGGTCGAAGTAGACGAGGATCATCGCGGTCACGAACAGCGCGAAGAAGCTCACCCGGGCGAGCGAGGCCGGCGGGTCGCTCGGGAACATCCTGTCGAAGATCTCGACCCAGCCCAGGGAGAGCCCGAGCTCGAGGACGAGGACGGCCGCGATCGCCGCGGGGTAGGGCAGCCGGTGCAGGAGGCGCCGCCCGGCGCAGAGCAGGACGAGAGAGGCGATGAGCACCGGCTCGGCGGTGGCGCCGGCGACGAGGAGCTGCCCGGCGAAGTCCGCCGCCTGCGCGGAAGCCGCGACGGCCGCGGCCAGCACGAACAGGTTGGCGATCACCAGCGCGCGCAGCATCACGCCCAGGTTGCAGAAGTTCGGCAGCCGGATGCCGGTGCCCGTCTGATTTATACTCGCCACGCAGCCATTCTCCCCAACGCCGCCGACTCCATGCAACACGAAGATCCGAAAAACGGCGCGCCGCCGCCGGGCAAGGCATGGTCGGGCCGCTTCGCCGAGCCGGCCGACAGGCTCATGCAGCGCTACACGGCCTCCGTCACCTTCGACCGGCGCCTTGCCGAGTTCGACATCCAGGGCTCGCTGGCCCACGCCCGCATGCTCGCACGTTGCGGGATCATCGACGCGCTCGATCTGGCCGCGATCGAGGGCGGCATGGAGGAGATCCTGGCCGAGATCCGCGCCGGGAGCTTCGAGTGGTCGGTGGCCCGCGAGGACGTGCACCTCAACATCGAGCACCGCCTGACCGAGCTGGTGGGAGACGCCGGCAAGCGCCTGCACACCGCCCGGTCACGCAACGACCAGATCGCCACCGACATCCGCCTGTGGCTGCGGGCGCAGATCGACGACCTCGCCGGGCTGCTCGCGGCCGTGCGGGCGCGCCTCCTCGACCTCGCCGAGCCGAATGCCGCCACGGTGATGCCCGGCTTCACGCACCTGCAGGTGGCGCAGCCCGTGACTTTCGGTCACCACCTCCTCGCCTACGTCGAGATGTTCTCGCGCGACGCCGGGCGCCTGGCCGACTGCCGGCGGCGGATGAACCGCCTGCCGCTGGGTGCCGCCGCACTCGCCGGGACGAGCTTCGCGATCGACCGCGAATCGGTCGCCGCCGAGCT
>CAZOIB010000382.1:0-2126 GCA_964579785.1 uncultured Lysobacter sp.
CGCCACGCCGATCCCGCCGAACACCGCGAAGGCCCGCCGCACCAGCATCGCCCCGGCCAGAACCAGCGCCGCATTGATGGCGATATAGAGGAGCTTGCCGGGCAGCCCGCGCGACTCGAGGAGCGTCAGTCCGCCCAGGAACGTCGCCAGCCCGAACAGATAGAGCCAGAACGCATAGTCGCGCGAGTAGCGGCTGCGCAGGTCCACGAAGAGCGCCACGAGGATCATCGCGGCGCCGAAGGCGATCGAGATCCACTTGCGCAGCGTCCACACCGACTCGCTCCAGGGATCCGCGCCGCCGGTGAGGAGCGGCGTGAGGTCCATGCCCATGTACCACAGCGTCACCGCGATGGGCATCACGAGGAAGGCGTAGCGGAAGCGGCGCAGGACGAACGCCCCGGCGGCGAGCGTGGCGAACTCCATGAGGATCCAGCGCCAGTCGATGCGGGCGTGGTAGTCGCGGTAGCTGCCGGCGCCCGCGCCCTCCGCCGGCCAGTAGCCCAGCAGGTGCTGCGTCGCGTAGACGGCCAGCGGCACGACGACGATGAGGAGCGTGCCCATGAGTGCCGCCGGAACCGGGAGCGCGCGGCGCTCGAACCGGACGGCCAGCGCCCACGCGAGCACGGCGTAGCAAAATGCCGTGGCGAGTAGCCCGCCGGCGCCGCTGCGCTCCCACGCGAGCGTCATGAAGAGCGACAGCGCCCCGATCGCGATCATCCCCCCGAGGTAGTAGAGGACGTGCGTGAAGGTGAAGCGCGCCCGGGCGGGATCGTGGCCCGCGGCTGGGGCGCCCTGCGCCAGGAAGGCATGCAGCGCCGCGGACTGCTCCGGCGTGATGAGGCCGGCGGCGGCAGCCTCGTCGAGTCTCGATCTCGGGACCACGGCAGCCTCCTCGCGCGCCGTCGCCGGCGCTCAGTAGTTGAGCAGCGGTGCCAACCAGCGCTCGCAGGCCGCGAGATCCATGCCCTTGCGGTGCGCGTAGTCGGCCACCTGGTCGCGCTCGATCCTGCCCACCGCGAAGTAGCGCGACTCCGGGTGCGCGAGGTAGAACCCGCTCACCGCCGCCGTCGGCAGCATCGCATAGGACTCGGTGAGCGTGATGCCGGCATTCTTCCCCGCCTCCAGCAGGCCGAAGAGCTCGCCCTTCTCGGTGTGGTCCGGGCAGGCCGGGTAGCCGGGCGCCGGGCGGATGCCCGCGTACTTCTCCGCGACCAGCTCCGCGTTGGAGAGACTCTCGTCCGCCGCGTAGCCCCAGTACTCGGTGCGCACGCGCTGGTGCAGGTGCTCGGCGAAAGCCTCCGCGAGGCGGTCGGCCAGCGCCTTCAACAGGATCGCGGAGTAGTCGTCGTGCTTCGCCGCGAACTCCCCGAGCTTCGCCTCGATGCCCATGCCCGCCGTCACCGCGAAGGCGCCGAGGTAGTCGGACACGCCGCTGTCCTTGGGTGCGACGAAGTCGGCGAGGCACTGGTTGGGATTGCCGGCGGGCTTCAGGTTCTGCTGGCGCAGGTTGTGCCAGGTCATCAGGACGTGGCTGCGCGCGTCGTCGGCATAGATCTCGATGTCGTTGCCGACGGCATTGGCGGGCCAGAGGCCCAGCACCGCGTTGGCGGTGAGCCAGCGCCCTCTCACGAGGCGCTCGAGCATCGCCTGCCCATCGCGGAAGACGTTGCGCGCCGCCTCGCCGACCACCGCGTCCTCGAGGATCGCCGGATAGGGCCCGGCCAGATCCCAGGCCTGGAAGAACGGCGCCCAGTCGATGAACGGCACGAGCTTCTCGAGCGGGTAGTTCTTCAGCGCGAGGAGCCCGCGTTGCCGCGGCCTGGGCGGTGCGTAGCCTGCCCAGCCGAGCTTCACCGCATTGGCGCGCGCAGCCTCGATCGGGATCGACTTCTGCCCGGTCTTCTTCGCGTGCGCCGCGCGCACCTTCCCGTAGTCCTCGCGCACCTGGGCGACGTTCGGGTCGCGCTGGTCCTCGCTCACCCGGCTCGTGGCCACGCCCACCGCCCGCGAGGCATCGGGCACCCAGACCGTCGGGCCGGAATAGTGCGGCTCGATCTTGACCGCCGTGTGCGTGCGCGAGGTCGTGGCGCCGCCGATGAGGAGCGGCACCTTGAAGCCCAGGCGTT
>CAZOIB010000383.1:0-17054 GCA_964579785.1 uncultured Lysobacter sp.
AGCAGCGCACCATCGACCTGGCCAACCTTTCCCAGATCAACGAGCTGGTCATCCGCGACATGCAGGACGGCATGCTGGTGGTGGACCCGGAGGGCACGATCCGCAGCCACAACCCGCGTGCGGCGCAACTCCTCGGGCCGCTGCCGGGGGGACGGCGCCCGCTGCTCGCGGAGTACTCCCCGGAGATCGCGCGCATCATGGAGTCGTGGCGACGCGGCCCGGAAACGACGTTTCTGCAGTTCCGCTCGCCGCGCTCGGATTCCGAGCTCGCCGTGCACTTCGTCGCCATCGGGACCGGCGAGCCGCCGCCGACCGTGATCTTCGTCGAGGACGTCGGGCGGCTGCGCGCGCAGGCGCAGCAGATGAAGCTGGTGGCCCTCGGGCGGCTGACGGCCTCCATCGCGCACGAGATCCGCAACCCCCTGTCCTCGATCAACCACGCCGCGGAGCTGCTCGCCGAGAGCGAGCGCGCGCAGGCCGGCGACGAGCGGCTCCTCACGATCATCCGCGACAACGTGCACCGGCTCGACCGCATCGTGCAGGAGGTGCTGTACCTCAACCGGCGCGACCGCGCGCAGCCCGAGGCGATCGAGCCGACCGCGTTCCTCGAGCAGTTCGTGGCCGACTTCTGCACCTCGGAAAAGGTGCCGCTCGAGGGCGTGCGGATCGACGCCCGCACCGCGCAGCGCATGAGCTTCGACCGCCAGCACCTGCACCAGGTGCTCTGGAACCTGATGCGCAACGCCTGGCGCCATGGCGGCAGACGCCAGGGCTCGGTGACCGTGTCGCTGGACAGCGGTGACGCGCCGGGGCTCCTGCGGATCGAGGTCGCGGATGACGGCCCCGGCGTCGCGCCCGAGGCGCAGCCGCACATGTTCGAGCCTTTCTTCACCACCGACGCCAAGGGCACCGGCCTCGGGCTCTACATCGCGCGCGAGCTGTGCGAAGGCAACGGGGCGCGCATCGAATACCTGGAAGGCGGCCCCGGCTGCCGCTTCCGCATCACGCTGAAAGGCGCCTAGATGAGTGCGAAGGCCGTGCTGATCGTCGACGACGAGGCGGACATCCGCGAGCTGCTGGTGGTCACGCTGACGCGCATGGGCGTGCACGCCGACAGCGCGGCGAGCGTGGCGGAGGCCAAGGCGGCGCTCGAGCGGCGCAGCTACGACCTGGCGCTCACCGACATGCGGCTGCCGGATGGCGAAGGGCTCGACGTGCTGCGCCACATCGCCGAGCACCATGGCAATACGCCGGTGGCGGTGATCACCGCGTTCGGCTCCACGGAGAACGCCGTCGCGGCGCTCAAGGCGGGCGCCTTCGACTACCTCGCCAAGCCCATCAAGCTCGAGCAGCTGCGTCCCCTGGTGATGAGCGCCCTGAAGCTGCCGAAGCCGGCGAATGCGCGCCGCGTCGCCATCGGCGAAACCACGCAACCCGGCTTGCCGCGGCTCCTCGGCGAGTCGGCGCCGGTCCGCAAGGCGCGCGAGATGATCGCGCGCCTGGCACGCTCGCAGGCGCCGGTCTACATCACCGGCGAGTCGGGCACCGGCAAGGAAGTGGCGGCGCGCCTGATCCATGCCGGCTCCGCGCGCGCGGAGTCCCCATTCGTCGCGGTGAACTGCGGCGCGATCCCGGAGAACCTGATGGAGAGCGAGTTCTTCGGCCACCGCAAGGGCGCCTTCACCAGCGCCGACAGCGACCGCACCGGCTACCTGCACAGCGCGCAGAAGGGGACGCTCTTTCTCGACGAGGTGGGCGACCTGCCGCTCGCCATGCAGGTGAAGCTCCTGCGCGTGATCCAGGAGAAGACCTTCCGCCGCCTGGGCGACAGCGCGGAGGAGGCCATCGACCTGCGCATCATCTCGGCCACGCACCGCTCGCTCGCCGAGCAGGTGGAAGCGGGGGAGTTCCGCCAGGACCTCTTCTACCGTCTCAACGTGATCGAGCTGAAGATGCCGTCGCTGCGGGAGATCCCGGAGGACATTCCCCTCATGGTCGCGGAGGTCGTCGGGCGGCTGGCGCGGCAGAATGGGGTGAAGGCGCCGGAGGTGTCCGAGGACGCGCTCCTCGCGCTCAGGCGCTACGACTTTCCCGGCAACGTGCGCGAGCTGGAGAACATCCTCGAGCGGGCACTCGCCCTGTGCGGCGACCACACCATCCGCGAGAGCGACCTCTACCTGACGCAAGGCATCCCGCGCGACAAGGCGACCGCACTCGATGGCGCGCTGGGCACGCGCGGCCTTCCGCTGCACGACTTCCTCGACCAGGTCGAGCGCGAGGCGATCCAGAAGGCGCTGGAGGCCACGCGCTTCAACAAGACGGCGGCCGCGAAGCTGCTCGGCATCACCTTCCGCAGCCTGCGCTACCGCCTCGACAGGCTGGGGATCGACTGAGCATGGTCGAGGTACGAGCCGACCGATAAGGACAATGCCATGACGGCACGCATCAGGGTCGTGAACCTGGACCAGTTCGCCGAGTGCCTGAAGGGGCTCTCGCGCCTGCTGGTCGACGCGGTGAACTCGGGCGCGTCCGTGGGCTTCTGGGCGCCCATGGACGAGGGCCGGGCCATCCTCTACTGGCGGGAAGTGCTGCAGGGCATGGTGCAGGAAAACCGCGTGCTGGTCGTCGCGGAGGACGGCGGCGAGGTCGTCGGGAGCGTGCAGCTCGTGCTGTCGGACCGCGAGAACGGCCACCACCGCGCCGAGGTCACGAAGTTGATGGTCCACACCTCGCGCCGCGGCCACGGGCTCGGCCGCGCGCTGCTCGCGGCCGCGCACGTGGAGGCGAGGTTCCGCGGCCGCATGCTCCTCATCCTCGACACGCGCACGGGCGACGCCGGCGAGAAGCTCTACGAATCCATGGGCTACACGCGTGCCGCGCAGATTCCCGGCTACACCCTGGAGCGCGACGGCAGGACGCACGGGACGACCTTCTTCTACCACCTCCTGCCTTGAATCGCGAAGACGAGACCCCGTCGCCGCGCTTCCGCCTGGACGGCGGCGGCCTGTGCGCCGGCGCCGCCTGGTGTCCGTCTCCACATTGCGACGAGCGGCCCGCGGATGCGCGCGTGGAGTTGATCGTCATCCACAACATCTCGCTCCCGCCCGGCGAATTCGGCGGCACCTGCATCACCGATCTCTTCCTCGGCTGCCTCGACCCGGCGGCGCATCCCTATTTCGCGTCCATCGCGGGCCTCAGGGTGTCGGCGCACTTCCTGGTCCGGCGCGACGGAGCGGTGATCCAGTACGTGCCGTGCGGGCTGCGCGCCTGGCATGCCGGGGCCTCGAGCTGGAAGGGGCGCGAGCGGTGCAACGACTACTCGGTGGGAATCGAGCTCGAGGGGACGGACGAGGTGCCGTTCACCGACGCGCAGTACGCCTCACTCGCCGCGCTCGCGCGCGCGCTCCGGGACCGTTACGGCCGTCTCGACATCGCGGGCCACTCGGACATCGCGCCGGGACGCAAGACCGACCCCGGTCCGCACTTCGACTGGGCCCGCCTGCGCGCGCACGTCTGACCGGCGCATTGGGAGTCCCGGGCCGCCTGCGGATACAATGTGTGCCGATTCCAACCATCGTCGGGGACAGGGCATGAAGAGATTTGCAATGACGTTCGCCGCGGCCGTTGTCGCGGTCGTGCTGGCCGGATGCGGCGGCAACGAGGTGGTGCGTCCGACGGTCAGCGTTTCCGTGGGTCAGCAGCTCATCGACCTGAAGAAGGCGCGCGACGCGGGGGCGCTCTCGCAGCGCGAGTACGAGTCGCAGAAGGCGCTGCTCATCAAGAACGTCGAATGACCACGAGCCCGGAGCCCATGCACATGAAGAAGACGATCATCCTTCCTGCCGCGCTGCTTGCCCTTGCCATGCTGGGCGGTTGCGGCGGCGATACCTACGTGAAGGTCGAGGGCACCACGTCGATCTCGAAGGGCCAGGAGCTCACCGACCTGCAGCGCGCGCTTTCCGAAGGCGCGATCACGCAGGGCGAGTACGACACGCTGCGCACGAGGATCATGCGCAGGCCGAACTAGCGGCGGCTCGCCGTCCCTGGCGCCGACCGCGCCCTATCCTCACCCGGGACGGCTTGCAGGCCGTCCCGCAGTCTCCCTGGAGTTCCCATGCGCCTCGCATCCCGCGCCGCTGTCCTGCTGATTGCCTTCGCCACCCTGTCGGCCTGCTCCGAGAAGGCGGCCCCGCCTGCCGCGGCACCTCCCGAGGTGGGCGTGATCACCATCCAGCCGCGCGACGTGACGGTGCTCTACGAGCAGGTGGGCCAGACCGCCGGCTTCCGCGAGACCGAGGTGCGCTCGCGGGTGGCCGGCATCCTCCAGAAGCGCCTGTACAGCGAGGGCCAGGCAGTGAAGGAGGGACAGCCGCTCTTCCAGATCGACCCCGAGCCGTTCAAGGCCGCGCTCGACCAGGCCAGGGGTGTGCTTCGCCAGCAGGAGGCCGGGGTCGAGCGCACGAAGAACGACCGCGAGCGGATCGAGCCCCTCTTCAAGGAGAACGCCGTCAGCCGCAAGGACTACGACGACGCGCGGGCCGCCTACGACACCGCCGTCGCAGGTCTCGATAGCGCCCGGGCCAAGGTGAAGGAGGCGGAGCTCAACCTCGGCTACACCACCGTCACGGCGCCGATTGCCGGCATCGCCAGCAAGGAAGCGCGCAGCGAGGGCAGCCTCGTCTCCAACGCGGGCGACGCGAGCCTGCTCACGGTGATCGCGCAGCTCGACCCGCTCTACGTGAACTTCTCCTACTCCGAGGCCGAGAAGCTCGAGTACGACCGCCTGATCGCGGAGGGAGCGGTGGTCCTGCCGACCACGAAGCGGGTCGAGGCGCGCGTCAAGCTCGCCGACGGGCGCGACTTCCCCGGCGTGGGCTACGTGGACTTCGCCGACAGCCGCGTCGACCCGAAGACCGGCACCATCCGGGCGCGCGCCGAGTTCCCCAACCCGAAGGGCGAGCTGCTGCCGGGGCAGTTCGCGCGCATCGCCATCAACGTCGGCACCTACCGCAACGCGATCGTCGTCCCCGAGCGTGCCATCACGCAGCAGCAGGCCACGCGCCTCGTCCTCGTGGTGAACGAGAAGAACGTGGTGGCGCCGCGCCCGGTGACGCTGGGAAGCCGCGTTGCAGGGGGCATCATCATCAAGGCGGGCCTGAAAGCGGGGGAGCGCGTCATCGTCGACGGCCTGTTCAAGTCGCGCCCCGGAGCCGCGGTGAAGCCGGTGCCTGCGAAAGAGGCTGCGGCCGCCGCCCAGCCGGCCGCGGCCCCGCCCAGGGGCGCTGCGTCGCCTGACGCAAAGAAGAAGTAGGCGGCCCATGTTCTCGAAGTTCTTCATCGAGCGCCCGATCTTCGCGAGCGTCATCTCGATCGTCATCATGCTCGCGGGTGCGGCGTGCATCCGCGTGCTCTCGATCGAGCAGTACCCGAACCTGCTGCCGCCGGTGGTCTCCGTGTCGGCGCGCTACCCGGGCGCCTCGCCGGACGTGATCTCGCAGACCGTCGCCGCGCCCATCGAGCAGCAGGTGAACGGCGTCGAGGGGATGATCTACCTGCAGTCGCAGGCCGCCTCCGACGGCTCCATGGCGATGAACGTCTACTTCGCCATCGGCACCGATCCGGACCAGGCCACGATCAACGTGAACAACCGCGTGCAGGCGGCGCTGCCGATCCTGCCCGAGGAAGTCAAGCGCCAGGGCGTGACGGTCAAGAAGAAGTCGACCTCGATCCTCGTCTTCGCTGCGGTCACCTCGACCAACCCCGCCCACGACCCGGTGTTCATGTCCAACTACGTGGACCTGAACGTGCTGGACGAGCTGAAGCGCATCCCCGGCGTGGGCGAGGCGATGATCATGGGCGCCAAGGACTACGCCATGCGCATCTGGCTGCGGCCGGACCGCCTCGCGCAGCTGGGCCTCACGCCCGGCGACGTGGTGGGCGCCATCCGCGAGCAGAACGCGCAGTTCGCCGCCGGACAGATCGGCGCGGAGCCGCTCGGGAACCCGGTCGACTTCACCTACACGGTCACCACCAAGGGCCGCCTCGAGGAGCCCGAGGAGTTCGGCGAGATCATCATCCGCTCCAACCCCGACGGCTCGCGCATCCGCGTGAAGGACGTGGCCCGCGTCGAGATCGCCGCGCGCGACTACTCCATCGAGCCGCGCGTGAACGGGCGTCCCGCCACCCTCATCGCGATCTACCAGCAGCCGGGCGCCAACGCGATCGCGGTGGCCGACGCCGTCTATGTGACCTTCGAGCGCGTGAAGGCGGGCTTCCCGGAGGGGATGACCTACTCGGTGCCCTACGACACGACCAGGTTCGTGCGCATCTCGATCGAGGAGGTCGTGCACACGCTGGTCGAGGCGGTGCTGCTCGTCTTCCTGGTGGTGTATCTCTTCCTGCAGAATTTTCGGGCGACCCTCATCCCGTCGCTCGCGGTGCCGGTGTCCCTCATCGGGACCTTCGCCGGCATGTATCTGCTGGGCTTCTCCATCAACCTGCTCACCCTCTTCGGCATGGTGCTCGCCATCGGCATCGTCGTGGACGACGCCATCGTGGTGCTGGAGAACGTCGAGCGCATCATGGCCGAGGAGAAGCTCGGGCCGAAGGAAGCCTCGATCAAGGCGATGAACGAGGTCTCCGGAGCCTTGGTGGCCATCGTCCTGGTGCTCTGCGCGGTGTTCGTGCCGGTGGCCTTCATGGGCGGCTTCACGGGGCAGATGTACAAGCAGTTCGCGGTGACGATCGCGATCTCGGTCACCATCTCCGGCATCGTGGCGCTCACGCTCACGCCGGCGCTGTGCGCGCTGATCCTGAAGCCCGGCCACCACGAGCCCAACGCCTTCTTCCGCGCCTTCAACCGGGGCTTCGACCGGATCACGGCCGGCTTCACGGCCGGCGTCACCTTCCTCATCCGGCGCGCGCTCGTCGCGTTCACGATCTTCGCGGCCCTCATGGTCGCGATGGGCGCGCTCTTCAAGGCCGTGCCGACGGCGCTCGTGCCGGACGAGGACCAGGGCTATCTCATGGCCATCACGGTCATGCCGGATGCCGCCTCGTTCAGCCGTGCCAACGCGACGATGCTCGCCGCCGAGGCGGTGCTGCAGCAGTTTCCGGAGACGGCCTACCAGGTGGCGCTGCCGGGCTTCGACCTGCTGTCGGGCTCGATCCGGCCCAACGCCGGTTCCATCTTCCTCACGCTCAAGGACTGGAACGAACGCAAGGGCGAAGGGCAGGACAGCTTCTCGCTCGCCAAGCGCGCGCTCGCCGCCAACCGAGCCGTGAAGGAGGGCGTGGTCGCTTCCTTCAACCCGCCGCCCATCACCGGGCTCTCCACCACGGGTGGCGTCGAGGCCTACCTGCAGAGCCGCAGCGGTGCCGGATCGCAGGCGCTGGGCGAGCAGGTCGCGGCGGTCGTCGAGGCGGCGAAGAAGCGCCCCGAGTTCGCCTCGGTGCAGTCGACCTTCAAGCCGAGCGTGCCGCAGATCTTCCTCGACGTGGACCGCGCCAAGGCCAAGGCGATCGGGGTGCCGATCAACAGCGTCTTCGACGCGCTGCAGGCCACCTTCGGCTCGCTCTACGTGAACGACTTCAACAAGTTCGGCCGCACCTACAAGGTGCAGATCCAGAGCGAGTCCGGCTTCCGCGCGCACCCCGAGGACATCCGCAACGTCTTCGTGCGTTCGCAGTCGGGCGACATGATCCCGTTAAACGTCCTGGTGAAGGCGAGCCCCACGACGGGCCCGGAGCTGGTGGAGCGCTTCAATGTCTTTCCGGCGGCGAAGCTCCTCGCCAACCCCGCGCCCGGCGTTTCCTCGGGGCAGGTGATCCGGGCCCTCGAGGAGGTGGTGGCGGAAGCGACGACCGCGGACTACACGCTTGCCTGGACGGGCAGCGCCTACCAGGAGAAGGCCGCGGGCGGAACGGCGGTGATGGCCTTCGCCTTCGGCATCCTGATGGTGTTCCTCATCCTCGCCGCGCAGTACGAGAAGTGGTCGCTGCCCTTCGCCGTCATCACGGCCGTGCCCTTCGCCCTCTTCGGCGCCATCCTCGCCGTGTGGATCACGGGCCTCACCAACAACGTCTACTTCCAGGTGGGCCTGGTGACGCTGATCGGGCTCGCGGCCAAGAACGCGATCCTGATCGTGGAGTTCGCCGTGATGAAGATGGAGGAGGGCCTCTCCCCGGGCGATGCGGCGATCGAGTCCGCCCGCCAGCGCTTCCGCCCGATCGTCATGACCTCGCTCGCCTTCATCCTCGGCTGCGTGCCGCTGGTCCTGTCCTCCGGTGCGGGCTCCGCGAGCCGCCATGCGCTGGGCTGGCCGGTCATCGGCGGGATGCTCGCGGCCACCTTCATCGCCATCTTCTTCGTGCCGCTCTTCTTCAAGCTGATCATCGGCAAGGCAGGCAGGCAGGACGCGGCGAGGGAGGTGCCCCATGCGTAGCCTCGTGGTTGTCGCGGCGCTCGCCGTTGCCGCCTGCGCGCCGAACTACACGCTGCCGCCGACGCAGCTGCCCGATGCGGTGACGCCCGGCGAGAAGGTCGTCGTCGCGAAGGACTGGTGGAAGTCCTACAACGACCCGGTGCTGGACAAGCTGATCGCTGAGGCGTTTGCGGCGAGTCCCACGCTCGACATCGCGGTGTCCCGGGTGGATGCCGCGCAGGCCCGCCTGGGCATCACCGGCTCGCAGCAGCTGCCGACGCTGGATGCGGCGCTCGCCGGTTCGCGCACGCAGCTGTCGACCGCCACCAACCCGCAGGGGCCGAGGGACCCGTTCACCACCTACCAGGGGAACCTGCGCGCCCTCTGGGAGATCGACCTGTGGGGCCGCATCCGCAATGAAGTCGCCGCCTCGGAAGCCGACCTCCTCGCAGCGACCTACGCCCGCGATGCGGTGCAGCTCGCGCTGGCCGCACAGGTGGCGCAGGCGTACTTCCAGTTGCGCTCGCTCGACGCCCAGCTCGACATCACCCGCCGTACCGTTGTTTCGCGCGAGCAGTCGTACGCGCTGCGCGACAAGCGCTTCGCCGGCGGCATCACCTCCGAACTGGATCTTCGCCAGGCGGAGTCCGAGCTGGCCAGTGCGCGCGCGCAGGTGCCCGATCTCGTCGACGCCATCGCGCGCGGCGAGGGCACGCTCGCGATCCTCACCGGCGCCACGCCGCAGGACCTCTTCGGGTCCGGTGCACCGCGTGGCAAGTCGCTCGAGGCGATACCCGTGCCGCCGCCGGTGCCGCAGGGCTTGCCCTCCGACCTGCTCAATCGCCGCCCCGACATTCAGGAAGCCGAGCAGGCCCTGCGCGCCACGCAGGCGCGCGTGGCCGCCGCCCGCACCGCCTGGTTCCCGACCATCGGGCTCACCGGCGCCTACGGTGGCGAGAGCCTCGCATTCGGCGATCTCTTCCAGGGGCCGGCGCGCGCGTGGAGCTTTGCCGGATCGCTCGCGATGCCGCTCTTCAATTCAGGGCTCACCGCGGCGCAGGTCGATCTCGCCTCGAGCTCGGAGCGCGCGGCGGCAGCGACCTACCGCGACACGGTCATCCGCGCCTTCGTCGATGCGCGCAACGCGATCGTCGCGCGGTCCCAGGCGGCGGAACGCGCGGCCGCGCGCGAGCAGGCCGTCAATGCGCTGCGGCGCCAGCAGCGCCTGGCCACGCTGCGCTACGACAACGGCTACTCGAACTACCTCGAGGTGCTGGACGCGGAGCGCGCCCTGTTCTCCGCCGAGCTGGCCCTTTCCGAGGCGCGGCGTGCCCACCTGGCGGCGACGGTCGACCTGACCCGTGCGCTGGGCGGAGGCTGGACAGTGCCGGCGCCCGCGCAATAGGCCGCCGCGCGGGCGTGCAGCTCAGCCCTGCCGGACCGCCGCGTCCGTCGCGGCCGGAGCCACCACCGATACCGGGACCGGATGGGCGACGGCGAGGTGCACGTCGCGCTGCGGGAACGGGATCGCGATCCCGGCCTCGGCAAAGGCGCGGTCGATCATGTGCAGCAAGTCGCTCTTCACGCGCCGCGGATCGGCCTCCGGGGTCAGCTCGACCCAATAGGTCAGCGCGAAATTGACGGCGCTGTCGGCGAACTCCTCGAGGTAGACCTGCGGAGCCGGGCTCTTGAGGACCAGCCCATGCCGGTCGAGCACGCCGGCGAGCAGCGCCGCCGCCGCGCGCAGGTCGGTCCCGTAGGCCACGCCCACGGCGATCGACTGGCGCGTGGTGGGGCTCGTGAAGGTCCAGTTGGTGACGCTGCCCTCGACGAAGCGGCTGTTCGGGATGATCGACTCGATCCCGTCGGCGGTCCGCAGCGTCGAGGCGCGCACGCCGATGTCGGTGATGCGGCCGCGCACGCCGTCCACCTCGACCAGGTCGCCGAGCCGCAGCGGGCGCTCGACGAGCAGCATGATTCCGGACACCAGGTTCTTCAGCAGGTTCTGCAGGCCGAAGCCGGCGGCGATCGCGAGCGCGCCGCCGAGAAAGGCGAAGGCGGTGAGCGGAATGCTCGCGCCGACCAGGGCCACGATCACCAGGATCGCGGACACGATGAACAACACCCACTGGCGCACCAGCGCGGCGGTCTGCGGCGTGGCCCGCCCGCGCGCGACCACGATCCGCTCGACGCGGCCAGCCAGCAGCTTCGCGATCCAGTAGCCGAGCAGGACGATCAGGACGGCCCCGAAGGTCTTGCCAATCGTGACGCTGCGCGACACGGCGACCCGCCGCCCGTCCGCGGACTCGTAGGTGTCCTCGAGCGTGAGGATCTCGTAGTTCCACGCGCGCCTCGCCACGAGCCACGCGCCCGCGAGGGCGTCCCGGCCGCGCTCCTGCAGCGAGGCCCCGCGGCGCTCCTCGAAGTCGGCCCGGAACCGCGACAGGAGCCGCTCGAACTGCGCACCGCGCTCGATCGCACGGCGCAGGTTTGCCTCGCGGCTGCGGAGGGCGTCGACCAGCCGCCGGGCGGCCGGGGAGTCGGAGGAGAGGGCGTTGCGCTGCCGTGCCTCCTCGTCGCGGATCCGTCCGGTGGCGGCGGAAACCTGCTGGTCGAGATACTGGAGTGCCGAGCGCAGCCCCGCCAGGGAGGTCGTGAGGCGATCGTACGCGGCGCGCGCGCGCACCCGGTCCTGCGTGCCGATGACCGCGGCGCGGGCCCTCCAGACGGCCCGCTCGCCATCCAGCTGCACGAGGTACTCGCGCAGCAGGTCGATGCGTCCGCTGGCGTTGAGCGCGATTTCGTGGCGCGCGGCCGCCTCGCGCTCGAGTTCCGCGAGCCTGGCCTCGCGCGCCTCCGGAGACTCGCCCGTGCGGAGTGGCGCGGAGCGCGCCTCGGCCAGGCGCCGTTCCGCCACGCCGCGCGCGTCGATCGCCGCGGCGGACTCGCGCGCGGCGCGCTCGAGGTCCCTAACCGCCGCCCGCTCGCGCGCCTCGATCTGGGCAAGCACTCTCTCGAGGTCGGCGGCCGGAAGCGAGTACGTCGTTCCCGCATCCGCGAGCTTGCGCCGGTTGAAGTCCATTGCCGCGATGCTCGCCGCCTCCTCGACCTGCGCCGCCCGCGCCGCCAGCTGCAGCAGCACCTGGGACTCGCCGTCGACTCTCGCCTTCAGCGACGCCAGGCTTCGCTTCCACTCCTGCACTGCCGCGCCGGCCGTTCCGCGCGCGCGGTCCGCCGCCTCGGCCGCCAGCCGCGCGGCGCCCTGGCTTTCCCGGAACTGGTCGGATAGCTGCGACTCGACGCGCGCGAACAGGGAGCGGCGCGCCTGCGCCTGCGCGACCTGGCCCTGCGAGATCTCGAGCTCGTCGCGCAGCGCGTCGACCAGCAACACCGAATGCGGCGCAGGCGTGTCGAATCCGCGCCATTCCTCCTCCTGTCGCTTCACTTGCGCCAGCCGCCGGCGCGCTTCGTCGGCGTGCGCGAGGGCGTCGAGCTGTTGCTGCAGGATGCTCACGAGCTGCCGGCCCAGCGACAGGCGCGAGGCGGCCTCGAGGGCGGGGGTGTCCGGTGGCGCGTCCGGCGGAGAATCGCCGGCCGCCTCGTAGGCGGCCAGCGTCGCCTTGGCTGCCGCATGGTCCCGGGCGATCTCCTCGGGAGAGCGCAGGGCGGACGACTCGGTGGCCGGCGCGGCAGGCGACTTCGCGGGACCAAGGCCGGGGATCTGCGCGCCTGCGGGAATTCCATGGCACTGGGCGCTGGCGAGGATCAGGCCGGTCAGGATCCTCGCGGGAAGGGTCGAACGCATGGGCGGCGATTATGAAGCCCCCGGCAAGTGCCTGAAAGGGCTTGCGAAAATAATGTCTCTCCGATCCCTTGCGCAGCCCGTGCGGCTTCACTAGACTTTGTGGCCACGCACCGTGCTGGACACAACATCTTGTGGATAGCGTGGTGCATAAGCTGTGCATATTCCCCGGGATGAATCGGGTTTATTCACAAACGAATCAGGACCTTGGGTTCAACCCCCGGGTCCGCCAGCAACGACATACCGCCGGGGTGTCACAAGCGGCTCCCCGGCCCCAAAAATAGCGTCATCAGAGGAGAGCAGCCATGCGCCTGGCGTCCGACATCAATCCCGCGGCCCCCCTTCCCAACCCGGTCCTGAGCGAGGAAGGCGGCACGTCAACGGAGAGATACGCGGACTACAAGGTCATCCGCCGCAACGGCGCGGTCGTCGGCTTCGAGCCGGACAAGATCGCGGTCGCGGTCACCAAGGCGTTCCTCGCCGTCGCCGGCGGCACCGCCGCGGCGAGCGCCGGCGTGCGCGACAAGGTGCACGGCGTCACGCAGTCGGTCGTCTCCGCGCTGGTGCGTCGCCACCCGTCGGGCGGCACCTATCACATCGAGGATATCCAGGACCAGGTCGAGCTCGCCCTGATGCGCGCCGGCGAGCACCAGGTCGCGCGTTCCTACGTGCTCTACCGCGAGGAGCGCGCGCGCGAGCGTGTCGCACGCGCGCAGGAGGCCGCGGAATCCCGCCAGCCGAAGCTGCACGTGATGGTGAACGGCGCCAAGGTGCCGCTCGAGATCGCGACCCTCGAGGGCCTCATCGCCTCCGCTTGCCAGAATCTCGGCGACGCGGTCGAGCCGAAGAAGATCCTCGACGCCACGTTGCGCGACCTCTACGACGGCGTGCCCATCGAGGAGGTGCACCGGTGCGCCATCCTCGCCGCGCGCATGCTGATCGAGCAGGACCCGGCCTACACCTACGCCTCCGCGCGCCTGCTGCTGCACACGATCCGCCGCGAGGTGCTGTGCGAGGAAGTGCTGCACGAGCAGATGGGCGAGCGCTACGCCGAATACTTTCCCGCCTTCATCCAGCAGGGCATCAAGGCGCAGCTCCTGGACGAGCGGCTCGGCACCTTCGACCTGCCGCGGCTCGGGCAGGCGCTTGAGTCCGCGCGCGACCTCCAGTTCGACTATCTCGGGCTGCAGACGCTCTACGACCGCTATTTCCTGCACATCCACGACCACCACATCGAGCTGCCGCAGGCCTTCTTCATGCGCGTGGCGATGGGGCTTTCGATCAACGAGGTGAACCGCGAGGAGCGCGCGATCGAGTTCTACAACGTGCTCTCGACCTTCGACTTCATGTCGTCCACGCCGACGCTCTTCAACTCCGGCACGCAGCGCTCGCAGCTATCCTCCTGTTACCTGACGACCGTGGCCGACGACCTCGACGGCATCTACGAGGCGATCAAGGAGAACGCGCTCCTGTCGAAGTTCGCCGGCGGGCTGGGCAACGACTGGACGCCGGTGCGGGCGCTTGGTGCCTACATCAAGGGGACGAACGGGAAGAGCCAGGGAGTGGTGCCCTTCCTAAAAGTAGTGTCGGACACCGCCGTCGCGGTGAACCAGTGCTTCGCGCCGGAGACGGGCGTCTACACCGCCGATGGCCTCAAGGCGATCAAGGACGTGAAGCCCGGCGACCTGGTGCTGGGTAAATCGGGCCAGTATCGCGAAGTCGAGCGCCGCTATGCCTACAACCAGACCGACGCGATGGTCGCGGTGAAGGTGAAGCACGCCATCGATCCGCTGCTGGTCACGGCGGGACATCCGTTCTACGCCATCCAGGGCGTGCCGATGGAGCAGGCCAATCACCGCACGCTGGCCTGGCTCGCCAAGGGCAAGGTGAAAGCCGACTGGGTCGAGGCCGGGCAATTGCGGGTTGGCGACTACGTCGCCCAGGTGGTGCCCACCGAGGTCGTTAACGTTGCCGGGCTCACCGAGGAGGACGCGCGCTTCTACGGCATCCTGCTGGGGGACGGGCATCTCTCGAGGGACGGTTTCGAGTGGGGTGTTTCCGGCAACCCGCAGAAGGACGAACACCTTGCCTTCGCACGCGATTACCTGGCGCAACGCGGCATTCATTTCTGGGAGGCCGCGCGAGGCGAGAACTACGGGCAGGTCCGCTGGGCTTCCGGGCGCGGCGTGGTGCGCGACGGGACCACGGGCCGCATCGTCGGCGCCGGCGCAGCCACGATGTCCTTCGGGTACGAGGACCTCTACGACGAGGCCGGCAAGAAGCGCATTGCACGCCGCTTCGCGCACCTGCCGAAGGCGCACACGCTCGCGCTGATCCGCGGCCTGCTGGAAACGGACGGCGGCGTCTCGCGCGGCAAGGAAATCTACTTCACCAATACCTCGAAGCCACTCATCGATGGCCTGCGCTACCAGCTCCTGCGCATGGGGGTGCCGACGGCCGGCCAGTACCGCGAGCGCGACAATGCCCACACGGCCACGCGTTCGGACGGTTCTACCGCCACCTTCACCGGCACGACGAAGGCGTATGACCTGCGCATCCCGGCGGTGCCGGAGATCGCAGCGTTGGTCGGCTGCAAGCCCATCGTGAAGAAGAACTGGCTGGAGATCGGGGGCAAGCTCTTCTCGCGTATCACCGCGATCGAGGCGATCACGCCGAAGCCGTTCGTCTACGACCTGAAGGTGGACGCGGACGAGTCCTACATGACGCAGGCCGGGCTTGCGCACAACGGCGGCAAGAGAAAGGGGGCCGTCTGCTGCTACCTCGAGACCTGGCACCTCGACATCGAGGAGTTCCTCGAGCTGCGCAAGAACACCGGCGACGACCGCCGCCGCACGCACGACATGAACACCGCGAACTGGGTCCCGGACCTCTTCATGAAGCGCGTCATGGAAGGCGGCGAGTGGACGCTTTTCTCGCCCTCCGACTGCCCGGACCTGCACGACAAGTTCGGCAAGCCCTTCGAGGAAGCCTACACGCGTTACGAGGAGAAGGCGGCGCGCGGCGAGATCAAGCTCTTCCGCAAGATCCCGGCACTCACGCTGTGGCGCAAGATGCTGTCCATGCTCTTCGAGACCGGGCATCCGTGGATCACCTTCAAGGATCCCTGCAACATCCGCTCGCCGCAGCAGCACGTGGGCGTGGTGCACTCGTCCAACCTGTGTTGCATGACTGCGGACCAGCGCGTCGTGACCGATCGTGGACTTCTCACGGTGGGCGAGCTTTACGCGCTCGGCGGCCGCAACAAGGTAGTGGGACTCGACGGCGTGTATGACGCTTCCGAGATGCTGCTCCCGCGTCCGAATGCGCCGATCGTCAGGATCGAAACCGAAGAGGGATACAGCCACAAGGTCACGCCGGACCACAAGGTCTGGGTGAAGGATCGTGGCTGGGTCGAGGCGCAGCATCTGGTCGCCGGCGACAAGCTCCTTACGCAGCAGCTCGAAGGACTCTGGGGCTCTCAGGACAACCCGAGGCTTTCGTATCTGATGGGCCTCATCGCCGGCGACGGTACTTTCGGCAAGCAAAGCGTCTTTATCGATCTCTGGGAGAGCGACTTCGGCCTGATCGGGGAAGCCACCCAGGCCGTCCACGGGCTCCTCGATGGCAACCTTGTGCTGAAGACCACGTCGGTCAACACGCCGGTGTTCCGCGTCGATCCGAAGACGCACAAGGCGCGCCTGTCCTCTGCCCCGTTGAGACGGATGCTGGCAGAGCATGGCTTTGCCCCCGAAACGAAGACGCAGGTACCGGACCTCGTGTGGCGTGGAACGCGCAAGACCGTTGAGGCTTATCTCAGAGGCCTTTACCAGGCGGACGGAAACGTCATGAGCAGTGGCGAAGTGACGGCGATGTGTCTCGCGTCCATCGACGAACGGCTGATCCGCGACTTGCAGATCCTGTGGGCCAACCTCGGCGTGAAGTCGTCGATCAACCTGATGCGCGGACACGAGGCCCATGAGCTTCATGACGGCAGGGGCGGGACGAAGACTTACTGGAGCAAGCCGCTCTACCGTTTGCTGATCTCATCCATCCGCGGATGCCGGATCGCCGAGCAGGTCACGGGTCTTGGCGCCAGCAGGAAGTCCGATGCGGCACTGCAGTTTCTGGAAAACCTGAAGAAGGACGGCTACGAGCAGAAGTTGCACTGCACGTTCAAAGGGCTTGTCCCGCTGCCCAACGAGGATGCGTACTGCCTGGCGGTCGATTCGGAAACGCATGCCTGGACAGTGAACGGCATGATCACCAAGAACACGGAGATCACCCTGAACACCAACGCCTCCGAGATCGCGGTCTGCAATCTCGGCAGCGTGAACCTGGTCGCGCACCTGAAGGACGACGGGCAGGGTGGCAAGACGCTGGACCACGAGAAGCTCAAGCGCACGATCGCGACCGCGATGCGCATGCTCGACAACGTGATCGACATCAACTACTACGCGGTGAAGAAGGCGCGCGACTCCAACTACCGCCACCGCCCCGTGGGCATGGGCATCATGGGCTTCCAGGACGCGCTGCAGGACCTGCGCCTGCCCTACGCGTCGGACGCCGCCATCGAGTTCGCCGACCGCTCCATGGAGGCGGTCTGCTACTACGCCTACTGGGCCTCGACGGAACTGGCCGAGGAGCGCGGCCGCTACACGTCCTATGCCGGCTCGCTCTGGGACAAGGGCATCCTGCCGCAGGACACGCTGAAGCTCCTGCTCGAGCAGCGCGGCGGCTACGTGGAAGTGGACATGTCGGAGTCCATGGACTGGTCGAGCCTGCGCGCGCGCATCAAGAAGCACGGCATGCGCAACTCCAACTGCGTGGCC
>CAZOIB010000384.1:0-15932 GCA_964579785.1 uncultured Lysobacter sp.
GAGTCGAGGAGCACGATCACGATCGGCGTGTTGGCGATCATGGCCTGCATCACCAGGCACTTGCCGGACTCGCTGATGTAGCCGGTCTTGGAAACGCCGATGTCCCAGTTGCCGGCGCGCACCAGCGCGTTGGTGTTCACGTAGGCCAGCTTGCGGCCGGTATGCGGCAGCGTCACGTCGATGGCCGGCGTGGTGGAGTACTCGCGGATGATGTCGTAGTGCGATGCCTCGGAAACGAGGCGGCCGAGGTCGGCGGGGCTCGCGACGTTGCCCGGCGAAAGGCCGCTGGAATCGACGAAGCGCGTGGCTTCGAGCCCGAGCATCTTCGCCTTGGCGTTCATCGCGTCGACGAAGGAGCCGGTGCCGCCCGGATAGGCGCGCCCGAGCGCAGCCGCGGCGCGGTTGTCGGATGCGACGAGCGCGATGCGGATCAGGTCGTCGCGGCGGAAATTCGCACCCACCGGCAGGCGCGACTTGGTCCCCTTGAGCAGGTCGAGATCCTCGGAGCTGATCTCGATCGCCTCGTCCAGGGGCAGCTTCGCGTCGAGCACGACCATCGCGGTCATGAGCTTCGTGATCGAGGCGATGGGGTGCGCGGAGTCGGCGTTCTTGGCGAAAAGGGTCTCGCCCGTTTTCGCATCGAGCACCAGCGCGGCGGTGGACTGCAGGTTCGGCTCGCCGTCCTTGTCGAAGTCGGCGAGCGGGGCCGTGCGCACGGCCTTGGCAGGCTTCGCCTTCGCGGCGGGCTTGTCCGCGGCGACGGCAACGCCGGCAAGGGCAAGCAGGGCGAAAAGGGCGGCGAGACGCTTCATGGATACCTGCGAGGCTGGGTGGCAACCCGCACCATAGCAAAGATGTCCCATCCGTGACAAGATAAGAAGGTTAAGAAAGTTTCCCCAAATCCCTGATTCAATGGCCCATTCAGGCCCCAAGCCCCCCCACCCGGATACGCTCGCGGTGCACGCCGGCCAGTCGCCCGACCCGGCCACCGGCAGCCGTGCCGTGCCGATCTACCAGACGGCGAGCTATGTCCTGCCCGACACGGACACCGCCGCGGCGCTCTTCAACATGGAGCTGCCGGGGCATGTCTACTCGCGCCTGTCCAATCCGACGGTCGCAGTGTTCGAGGAGCGCATGGCGGCGCTGGAGGGAGGCGTGGGCGCCATCGCCGCCGCCAGCGGGCAGGCCGCGCTGCACCTGGCCATCGCCACCCTCATGGGCCGGGGCGGCCACATCGTCTCGTCGGCGAGCCTGTACGGCGGCTCGCACAACCTGCTGCACTACACGCTTCCCCGCTTCGGCATCGAGACCACCTTCGTCGCCTCGCGCGATCCCGACGCGTGGCGGCGCGCCATCCGTCCGGAAACCCGGCTCCTCTTCGGCGAGACGGTCGGCAACCCCTCGGTGGACGTGCTCGACGTGCCCACCCTCGCGGCGGTCGCCGACGAGAACCGGATCGCGCTCCTCGTCGATGCGACGGTGACCACGCCGTATCTCGGGCGCCCGCTCGACATGGGGGCGCACCTGGTCGTGCACTCGGCCACCAAGTTCCTGTCCGGGCATGGCGTCGTGATCGGGGGCGTGCTCGTGGACGGCGGCCGTTTCGACTGGGACGCGTCGGGCAGGTACCCCACGCTCACCGAGCCCTACGCAGGTTTCCACGGCATGGTGTTCAGCGAGGAGTCCACCGTCTCCGCCTTCCTTCTGCGCGCGCGGCGCGAGGGGCTGCGCGACTTCGGTGCGTGCATGGCGGCGATGACGGCGTTCCAGATCCTGCAGGGACTGGAGACGCTGCACCTGCGCATGCCGCGGCATGTCGCGACCACCACGAAGGTCGTCGACTTCCTCGCCGGTCACGAGGCCGTGACGCGCGTGCATCATCCCGACGCGGCCTCCCACCCGGACCACGACCTCGCGAAGCGGCTCTATCCCGGCGGCTGCAGCGCCATCCTCTCCTTCGAGCTGAAGGGCGGGCGCGAGGCGGGGCGCAGGTTCATCGAGGCCCTTGCGCTCTTCTCGCACCTGGCCAACATCGGCGACGCCAAGTCGCTCGTGATCCACCCGGCGTCCACCACGCACTTCCGCATGGACGACGCGGCGCTCGCCGCGGCCGGCATCTCGCCGGGCACAGTGCGCCTGTCGATCGGCCTCGAGCACCCCGACGACTTGATCGAGGATCTTTCGCGCGCGCTGCGCGCCGCGCAGAAATGAACTTCATCGTCCAGGGCTATCCCGCCTACGCGTACACGGGCGGCCGGCCGTTCGACCCGCAGGCGCCCGCCGTCCTCTTCATCCACGGCGCAGCCCTGGACCACAGCGTCTGGCACTACCAGGCGCGCTACCTCGCGCACCACGGCTACGGCGTGCTCGCGGTCGACCTGCCGGGACATGGCCGCAGCCCCGGAGCCGTGCGCAAATCCGTCGCGGAACTGGCCGACTGGATCGCCGCATTCCTCGCCGCGGCCTGCGTCGGGAAGGCGCATCTCGTCGGCCACAGCCTCGGCGCGCTGGTCGCGCTGGACGTGGCGTTGCGTTACCCGGGGCAGGTGGCGAAGCTGGTCCTGGCGGGCGCGTCCGTGCCGATGCCGGTGGGAGAGCCCTTCCTGGCCGCGGCCCGGGACGACTCGCCCGCGGCCTTCGACATGCAAGCCACCTGGGGACACAGGCGCCAGGTGGCGCTCGCCGCCAGTGCGATTCCGGGCGCATCGCTCGCCGGCGCATCGCGGCAGCTGGTAGCCCGGGCGCGGCCCGGCGTGCAGCACGCGGACCTCGCCGCCTGCCACGCCTATGCTCCCTCCCCCGACGCGATTCGCGCGCTCGAGGCGCCGACGCTGGTCATTGCCGGCAGGCGCGACCAGATGACCCCGCTCAAGTCCGGCCAGGCGCTCGCCGGCTGCATTCCGGACGCGAAGCTCGTCGCCGTCGACACCGGTCACGCGATGATGATCGAGGCGCCTCGCGCCGTGCTGGTGACGATGCACGCCCACCTCGGCGGCTGAGAACCGGCTCGCCGCCGCACCCGGGCGTCAGAAGACGGACGGGCGGCACTTGAAGATGCCGCTCATGCCGGACTGCCCGCCGCCATCTTCCTGGAGCCGCAGGAGCTTCGCCGCGCCGTTGCAGAGTCCCCGTGCCCGCAGCTCCTGATCCGCTTCCTCTTCGATCGCCCAGTTCTCGGCGTTGTAGGCGCCGACATCCTGCAGGTTGCCGCCACGCGCGGCAGCGCGGCGAATTCCGAGCGCCCGCTCCGCATCGAAAGTGATGCGGTAGAGGCCCGGCTCGGGCTCCCGGTCCCACGCGGCCCGTTCGACCGCAACGACCGTGACGCCCGCGCCCCCCCCGGCCGCCGATGGCTGCCCGGCACATCCGCCGGCAAGCAATGCGACTTGCGCGGCCCCGGCGAGCAGTGCAATGCGGAATTTCCGCTTCCCGTTCATGCGCCAACCTTTCCCGTTGCGGCTTCCCCGGCATTCTCGGCCTCTTCCTGCTGCAGCCGCCACATCTCCGCGAACCGCCCCTCCTGCGCGAGGAGTTCCCGGAAGCTGCCCCGCTCGACGATGCATCCCGCCTCCATCACCAGGATCTGGTCCGCATCGACGATGGTTGAGAGCCGGTGCGCGATCACGAGCGTGGTGCGGTTCCGGGAGATTTCCGCGAGCTCGGCCTGGATCGCCTTCTCCGTGCGCGAATCGAGCGCGGAGGTGGCCTCGTCGAAGATCATCACCGGCGGGTTCTTGAGCATCGTGCGCGCGATCGACACGCGCTGCTTCTCGCCGCCGGAAAGCTTCAAGCCGCGCTCGCCCACCGAGGTTTCCCAGCCGTCGGGCAGCCCCTCGATGAACGCGAGGATGTGCGCGAGCCTGGCCGCCTCGACGATCTCCTCGCGCGCCGCACCGGGTCGCCCGTAGGCGATGTTGTAGTAGATGGTGTCGTTGAAGAGCACGGTGTCCTGCGGGACGATGCCGATCGCCGAGCGCACCGAGAGTTGCGTCACGTCGCGGATGTCCTGCCCGTCGATGGTGATGCGCCCGCCCTGCACGTCGTAGAAGCGGAAGAGGAGGCGTCCCAGCGTCGACTTGCCCGAGCCGCTCGCCCCCACCACCGCGACCGTCCTGCCCGCGGGCACCTCGAAGTCGACGCCGCGCAGGATCTCGCGCCGGCCGTCGTAGCTGAAGTCCACGTTTTCGAAGCGCACGCAGCCGCCGGCGACGGCCAGCGCCGGCGCGCCCGGCTTGTCCTGGACCTCGCGGTTCACCGACAGCAGGCGGAACATCTTTTCCATGTCCGTGAGCGACTGCTTGATCTCGCGGTAGAGCACGCCCAGGAAGTTGAGCGGGATGTAGAGCTGGATCAGGAGCGCGTTCACCATCACCAGGTCGCCGAGTGTCAGCGCCCCGTTGACGATGCCGTCCGCGGCACGCCACATGAGGAGGGAGACCGCGAGCGCGATGATCCCGGCCTGCACCGTGTTGAGGAAACCGAGCGAGGTCTCGCTCGTCACCACGGCGCGCTCGTAGCGCGAAAGCGACTCGTCGTAGCGCTTCGCCTCCCAGGACTCGTTGCCGAAGTACTTCACCGTCTCGTAGTTGATGAGCGAGTCGATGGCGCGCGTGTTCGCCTTCGAGTCCATCTCGTTCATCGTGCGCCGGTGCCCCATGCGCCGCTCGGAGATGGCGAAGGTGGCCGCGATGTAGAGGACGAGCGCGCCCACGGTGATGACGCCGAACCAGACGTCGAAGCGGACGATGAGAAACCCCGTCACCAGGGCGATCTCGAAGAAGGTCGGGAGCACGCTGAAGACCATGAAGTTGAGGAGCGTCGAGATGCCGCGCGTGCCGCGCTCGATGTCGCGCGTGAGCCCGCCCGTCTGCCGCTCGAGGTGGAAGCGCAGCGACAGCGAGTGCATGTGCTCGAACACCTCGAGTGCCACGCGCCGCATCGCGCGCTGGGCCACCTTCACGAACACCACGTCGCGCAGCTCGTTGAAGAGCGTCGACGAGAGCCTCAGGATGCCGTAGGCGGCGAGGAACATGACCGGCACCGCGAGCACCGCCTTCGGCCCGGAGAGGCCGTCGACGATGCCCTTCATGATGAGCGGCACCGAGAGGTTCGCGAACTTGGCCGTGATGAGGAAGGCCAACGCGAGGAACACGCGCCCGCGGTATTCCCACAGGTAGGGCCAGAGCTTCGCGATGACGCCCGCGTCGCCGGTGACGGGCGGATCGGGGGGCTTGGGTGTCTGCTGCGTGAGGGGAACGGTGCTCATCCTGGGCGGCGCGCTTCGTCCGTTATAGTAGCAGCGACCATGCCGCGCTTCGCCGCCAACCTGGGCTTCCTGTTTCCCGAGCACCCGTTCACGGAGCGCTTCGGCGCCGCCGCGGCCGCCGGCTTCGGCGCCGTGGAATTCGCGCAGCCCTACCCGTACGACCCGCGCGAGCTGGCGGAACTCCTCGAGGCCAACGGCCTCGCGATGGTCAATTTCAACCTGCCCATGGGCAACGCCGCCGCCGGCGACTTCGGCATCGCGTGCCTTCCGGGGCGGGAGGCGGAATTCCGCGAAGGCGTGGGCCGGGCCGTCGCCTATGCGCAGGCGCTGGGATCCGGGCGCATCAACTGCATTGCCGGCAAGGCCCCCGTTGGGGCGGACCCCGCGGCGCTGCGCGAAACGCTCCTGGCAAACCTCCGGTTCGCCGCAACGCAGCTCGAGTCGGCCGGGCTCACGCTGCTGCTCGAGCCGATCAACAACGTGGATGCGCCAGGCTTCCTCGTCCCCACTCCGGCCGACGGGGCCGCGCTGCTGGCGGCGCTCGGGGCCGAGAACGCCGGCCTCCAGTACGACATCTATCACGCGGCCATGATGGGCGACGATCCCGTCGCGGGGCTGGGGCGGTACGCCTCCCTCATCCGCCACGTGCAGTTCGCCGATGCGCCCGGCCGCCACGAGCCCGGCACCGGCAGCGTCGCCATCGCGTCGTGCTTCGCGCAACTGGACGCGCTCGGCTACGCAGGCTGGACCGCCGCGGAATACCGCCCCGCGAAGGCCACGATCGACACCCTCGCCTGGCTCGCCTGACGGCGTGCGCCGTGTCACAGGATCGGGCCCTCCGGAGTGCTAGGATGGGTCGGCCCGCATCCCCGTTCCGGAGGTGACCATGCGCACCATCCTTCGCGTATCGCGTCTCGCTCTCCCCCTGCTTGCCTGTGCGTGCCTTGCCGTCCCGGCGCACGGAGCCGCGAATCCCGCCGCGCCGGAGATCGCGCCGGTCACGCCGAAGGAGAGCGAGGCCACGGTTCACCGCCTCGAGGAGGCGGCCGGCGCCGTGGTCTCCGTGCGCACCCGGGCACTGGGCAACGCGCGTTCCGCCGACAGCCTCGGCACGGACCGCACCGGCTCCGGCGTGCTGATCGCCCCGTCCGGGCTCGTGCTCACCATCGGCTATCTCATCCTCGAGGCGGACCAGGTGGAGGTCACCGATTCCAGCGGACGCTCGCTGCCGGCGAGCGTGGTGGCGTACGACCATGCCACCGGGTTCGGCCTGCTGCGCCCCATCGGCCCGCTCAAGCCGAAGCCGATCGCGCTCGGCACCTCCGCCGGCGTGGAGAGCCTCGACCGCCTGATGATCGCCACCGGCGGCGTGGGCGGCGTGTCGGTCGCCACTGTCGTTTCGCGACGCACCTTCGCCGGCTACTGGGAGTACCTGATCGATGGCGCCATCTTCACCGCACCCCCGCGCACCGACCACAGCGGCGCCGCCCTCATCGACAAGGACGGCGAACTGGTCGGCATCGGCTCGCTGCTGGTGATGGACGCGATGACGCCCGGCGAGCGGCTGCCGGGGAACATGTTCGTGCCCATCGATCTGCTGAAGCCGGTGCTGCAGGAGATGATCGACACCGGGCGCCAGAAGGGCGGGCGGCGCCCCTGGATAGGCCTCAATTCCGTCGAGGACAACGGGAGGCTGCGCGTGCTGCGCGTCACGGCCGACGGCCCGGCGGACCAGGCCGGCGTGCAGCCCGGCGACCTGGTCCTTTCCGTCGGCGGGCAGAAGGTGCGCGACCTGCCCGACTTCTACCGCAAGCTCTGGTCGACCGGCATGCCGGGCGCGGACGTTCCCATGACGATCCTGCAGGGCTCCGAGCTGCGCGAGGTGCAGATCAAGTCCATCGACCGCCTCGACTTCCTGCGCCGGAAGCCGACGATCTGAGGGCAGGTATCATCGCCGGGTGAGCGACTCGCCCGCGCGGCTGCGCCGCATCCTCTACGCCGCGGCATTCCTGCGCGCGCTGGCCATCGGCATGATGGCGGTGCTGATCGGGCTCTACTGCGCGCGCCTCGGCTTCTCCGCGGCGCAGATCGGCGTGGTCCTTTCCGCGGCCCTCTGGGGCGCGGCGGCCGCGGCCCTCCTCACGATGCTGGTCGGCAGCCGCTACGCCGAGCGCACCCTCCTCGTGGTGCTGGCCGGATTGCCGGTGCTGGGCTGCGCGCTGCTCCTGGCGACGGACGCCTTCCCGATCATCGCCGCGGCGGCCTTCGTCGGCATGTTCAACGTGAACGGCCGCGACCGGGGCGCCATCCCCATCCTCGAGCAGGCCATGTTCCCCGCCACCACCACGGACGCGGACCGCACGCGCGTCTTCGCCTGGTACAACGTGCTGCTCGACGGCGGCTACGCCGTCGGCGGGCTGCTGGCCGGCCTGCCGACGCTGCTGGAACACCTGGCGGGCATCGCGACGCTCGCCGGCATGCGGATCGCCCTGGGTCTCTTCTGCCTGCTCTATGTCGTTTCGGCGATCCTGTATGCGCGCCTTCCGCCGCGCGTGGGCGACGGCGCGCCCTCGCGGCTGCGCGACCTCTCGCCGGAAAGCCGGCCGATCGTCGCCAAGATCTCCGCGCTCTTCTTCATCGACGCCCTCGGCGGGGGCTTCATCGGCTCGGCGATGTTCGCCTACTGGTTCTCGGAGCGCTTCGGCGCAACCGCGGCGACACTCGCCCTCCTCTTCAGCGCCGGGCGCCTGCTGTCCGCCGCTTCGCACATCGCGGCGGCGTGGCTGGCGAAGCGCATCGGGCTCATCAACACGATGGTGTACACGCACGTGCCATCGAGCCTGCTGCTGCTCACCATCGTCGCGGCCGACAGCTTCGCCTGGGCCGCCTTTTTCTTCCTGCTGCGCGAGTCGCTGAACGAGATGGACGTGCCCACGCGCCAGTCCTACGTGATGGCCGTGGTCAGGCCCGCGGAACGGCTCGCGGCGGCGGGCATCACCAACCTGGTGCGCTCCGGCGGCTGGGCACTCGGGCCGATGCTCGCGGGGGTCCTCATGCAATCCGCGGGGCTGGGTTTGCCACTGGTCGTCGCCGCAGTCGCCAAGATCACCTACGACGTCGGACTGTGGCGGGAATTCCGGCGCGTGAAGCCGCCCGAGGAACGCGGGGAAGGCTCTTCGGGCTAGAATCGGGCGATGCAACACGCACTGGTCCGCGATGCCGCGGCGCAAATCGACACGCAGGCGCGTGCCCAGGTGGTGGTGTGCGGGTCGCACGGCGGGCTCTATCCCGCCTGGCTCGCGGCAAGGGCGGGGGTGCGCGCCGCACTCTTCAACGACGCGGGCATAGGCCGCAGCGCCTCGGGCGTGGGCGGCGTCTACTGGCTGGCTGGCGTGGGCATCGCCGCCTGCGCCATCGACCACATGAGCGCGCGCATCGCCGACGGCGCCGACATGGCGGCCAACGGGATCCTGTCCACGGTGAACGACCTCGCCGCCGCGCTCGGCTGCCGCCCCGGGCAGCCGGTGCGCGAGGCGATCGCCCATCTGGCCCATGCGCACGTTCCGCACGGCCAGGCGATTCCCGACATCGGCGAGACGCGCGCCGCCATCCCCAATGTCGGCCATCGCCCCGCCTGGGCGCTCGATTCCTTCGCGCTCCTCGAGCCGCGCGACGCGCGGGCGATCGTCGTGACCGGCTCGCATGGCGCGCTGCTCGGCGGCAAGCCCGACCACGCCCTCGACGTGGACGTGTTCGCGGCCTTCTTCAACGATGCGGGCGGCGGCAAGGACGGCGCCGGCTTCTCGCGCCTGCCCGCGCTCGACGGCCGCGACATCGCCGCAGCCACGGTCTGGTGCGGATCGGCCCGCATCGGCGACGGGAAATCGACCTACGAGGACGGCGTGCTCTCGCGCGTCAACGCGACCGGCGCGCGCCTGGGCATCAGCGAAGGGATGAGCGCGCGGGAAGCGGTGGCGCGACTGCTGGGCCTCGCCTAGCCGGGCGGTGTCGCCTCAGAGCGCGAGGCGCATCACGTGCTCGCCCTCGCTCACCTCGCCCGTCGCCGCGAAGCCGCAACGGCGATAGAACGCCTCCGGGCTGCCTTCGCCGGGTACGAACGACAGCAGCATGACCCTGGCGCCTCGCGCGCGCGCCTGCGCGATCAGGGCCGCCATCGCCTGCGCCCCGAAGCCCAGAGCCTGGTAACGGGCGTCGATCATGAAGCGCCAGAGGTAGATGTAGGGCTCGCGCAGCCAGTCCTCCGGCGCCTCCTCCGCATGCTGGGTCCAGTCCTCCAGCATCGCGAACCCCACCGGCGTCTCGCCGGCATAGATGGCGCGAAACCAGGCTTCGGGGTGGAAGTGCGCCTGCGCGATCGACACCGCATTGGGAGCGACGAACCCCTCCTGCGCCGGGCCAACCTTCAGGCGCAGGACGTCGCGCAGGTTGCCGCGATCGATCTCGCGCAGCGTGACCGGAGCGCCGCGCGCGGGTACCTGGTCAACGGCCGCCAAGTGCGCCTCCGAAACGAACCCGGTTCACGAACCCGGTTCGTGAACCGGGTTCGTGAACGACTGGCCGCCGCCGTAGCTCGCGAGTTGCGCGAGCGTGCCGCCCTTCGCGACCTTCACCGCGCAGTACTTGAGTTCCGCGATCTTGCCGAACGGATCCAGCGCGGGGTTGGTGAGCAGGTTGGCCGCCGCCTCGTAGAAGGCGAAGGGGATGAAGATGCTGCCGCGCGGGGTGCCGTCGTCCGCGCGGGCGGCGAGCGCGATCTCGCCGCGCCGGGAGGCCACGGTGATCACATCGCCCGGCAGCGCGCCCAGCGAGTCGAGATCCAGCGGATGCATCGACACCACCGCCCGCGGCTCGAGCGCATCCAGCACGGAAGCGCGCCGCGTCATCGAGCCGGTATGCCAATGCTCGAGCTGGCGCCCGGTGATGAGCACGAACGGGTACTCGGCATCGGGACGCTCGTTGGCCGGGATCAGGTCCGCCGGGACGAACTTCGCCTTTCCGTCCCTGGTGGGGAAGCTGTCGGTGAAGACCACCGGTTGCCCGGGGTCGTCCTCGGTGCGGCAGGGGTAGGTCACGGCCGAGTGCTCCTCGAGCCGCTCCCACGAGATGCCGCCGATGGAGTTCATCGCCCCGCGCATTTCCTCGTAGACCGCGGCCACGCCGCTTTCCGGCCCCGCGTATTTCCAGCCGCACCCCAGGCGCTTCGCGATTTCCTGCGTGATCCAGAGGTCCTGGCGCGCCTCGCCGGGCATGTCCAGCGCCCGCCGGCCCATCTGCACGATGCGGTCGGTGTTGGTGACGGTGCCAGTCTTCTCCGGCCACGCGGAAGCCGGCAGCACGACGTCTGCAAGATAGGCGGTCTCGGTGAGGAAGATGTCCTGCACCACGAGGTGCTCCAGCTTCGCAAGACCCTCGCGCGCATGGTGCGCATTGGGGTCCGACATCGCCGGGTTCTCGCCCATCACGTACATGGCGCGGATCTTTCCCTCGCAAGCCGCGTCCATGATCTCCACGACCGTGAGGCCGGGCTTCGTGTCGAGCTTCTGTCCCCAGTACTTCTCGAAGCGGGCGTTGGCTTCCGGGTTGTCCACGCGCTGGTAGTCCGGAAACATCATCGGGATGAGGCCCGCGTCCGAGGCTCCCTGCACGTTGTTCTGCCCGCGCAGGGGATGCAGCCCCGTCCCGGGCCGCCCGATCTGGCCGGTCATGAGGGCGAGCGCGATGAGGCAGCGCGCGTTGTCGGTGCCATGCACGTGCTGCGAGATGCCCATGCCCCAGAGGATCATCGAGCCTTTCGACGTCGCATAGGCGCGCGCCACCTCGCGGATCGTTGCCGCGGGAATGCCGCACAGGGGCGCCATCGCCTCCGGGCTGTAGCCCTGCGCGTTCGCCTTGAGCGCCTCGAACCCGGTGGTGCGGTTGCGGATGAACTCCGGGTCGACGAGGTTCTCCTCGAGGATCGTGTAGATCATCGCGTTGAGGAGCGCGACATCCATGTCCGGCCTGAACTGCAGCACGCGCCAGGCGTGCCGCGCGATCTCCGTGCGGCGCGGGTCGGCGAGGACGAGCTTCGCACCCCGCTTCACCGCGTTCTTGATCCAGGTGGCCGCCACCGGGTGGTTGGAGGTCGGGTTGGAGCCGATGAGGAAGATGAACTCGGCCTTGGCAACGTCGGACACCTGGTTGGAAACCGCGCCGGAGCCGATGCCTTCCAGGAGAGCCGCCACCGACGAGGCGTGGCACAGGCGCGTGCAGTGGTCCACGTTGTTGGAGCCGAAGCCCGTGCGCACCAGCTTCTGGAAGAGGTAGGCCTCCTCGTTGGAGCCCTTGGCGCTGCCGAACCCCGCCAGCGCGGCCCCGCCATGCGCGTCGCGCACCTTCGCGAGTCCCCCGGCCGCGAGGTCGAGGGCCTCCTCCCACGTCGCCTCGCGGAAGACCTCGCTCCAGCGCGTCGGATCGACGGTGAAGTCGCCGTGCTTGGGCGCGCCGGGCTTGCGGATGAGCGGCTTCGTGAGGCGCTGCGGGTGGTGCGCGTAGTCGAACCCGAAACGGCCCTTCACGCACAGCCGGTCGTGGTTGGCGGGCCCGTCGCGGCCCTCCACGCGCACGATCGTGTTGTCCTTCACGTGGTAGGTGAGCTGGCAGCCCACGCCGCAGAACGGGCAGACGGAATCGACCGTCTTGTCGGCCTGCACCTGGTAGGCGGCCTTGGCCGGGGCGAGCGCGCCCGTGGGGCAGGCCTGCACGCATTCGCCGCAGGCGACACAGGTCGATTCCCCCATCGGGTCGTCGAAGTCGAAGGTGATCTTCGCTTCCGAGCCGCGCCAGGAATAGCCGATGACGTCGTTCACCTGCTCCTCGCGGCAGGCGCGCACGCAGCGCGTGCACTGGATGCAGGCGTCGAGATTGACCCACATCGCGGGATGCGACGCGTCCGTGGCCGGTTGCCGGCGCGGCTCGAAGCGGGGCTTGCCCACGCCCAGCCGCTCGCTCCAGAAACGCAGGTCATTCTTGTGCGGCTTGAGATCCGCTTCGGGCGCGTCCGCCTTCAGCAGCTCGAGCACCATCTTCTGCGAGTGGACCGCGCGCGGCGAGACGCTGGAGACCTCCATGTCCTTGGCGGGACTGCGGCAGCACGAGGGCGCCAGCACGCGCTCGCCCTTGATCTCCACCATGCATGCCCGGCAGTTGCCGTCGGGGCGCAGGCCCTCCTTGTAGCAGAGGTGCGGGATGCGCACGCGGTGGCGCTTGGCGGCCTGGAGGATGGTCTCCCCCGCGAACGCCGAGACGGTCTCGCCGTTCAGCTTGAACGCGATGACCTCGGCCTTCCCGTCCGGAACTGAAATTCCGCCCCACTGAAGCGGGGACCCCTGCATCTTCATGCGCTCATACCTCGTGCGGGAAATGCTTGATCACGCAGCGGATCGGATTCGGCGCCGCCTGCCCCAGCCCGCAGATCGAGGCATCCGCCATCGCCTGGGAGAGTTCCTCCAGGAGGGCGGCGTCCCACTGCGGCGCTTCCATCAGCTTCGCCGCCTTCGCGGTGCCCACGCGGCAGGGCGTGCATTGCCCGCAGGACTCGTCCGCGAAGAACCGCATCATGTTGAGCGCCGCATCGCGCGCCTTGTCCTCGCGCGAGAGCACGATCACCGCCGCCGAGCCGATGAAGCAGCCGTGCGGCTGCAGCGTGTCGAAGTCGAGCGGGATGTCGCCCAGGGAAGCCGGGAGTATCCCGCCGGACGCGCCTCCCGGGAGATAGGCGTAGAACTCGTGTCCGTCGAGCATGCCGCCGCAATGCTCGGCGATGAGTTCCCTCACCGTGATGCCCGCGGGGGCCACGTGCACGCCGGGCTTCTTCACGCGCCCGGATACCGAGAACGAGCGCAGGCCCTTGCGACCGTTGCGCCCGTGGGAGGCGAACCAGCCCGCCCCCTTTTCCAGTATCTCGCGCACCCAGTAGAGCGTCTCGAAGTTGTGCTCCAGCGTCGGCCGGCCGAAGACGCCCACCTGCGCGACGTACGGCGGGCGCAGGCGCGGCATGCCGCGCTTGCCCTCGATCGACTCGATCATCGCCGACTCCTCGCCGCAGATGTAGGCGCCGGCGCCACGGCGAAGGTGGATCTCGGGCAGCGGTCCGGGCGGATCGGCCTCGAGTGCCGCGATCTCCTTCTCCAGCGCCTCGCGGCAGGCGTGGTATTCGTCCCGCAGGTAGATCCAGACGCGGTCGATGCCCACGGCCCAGGCCGCGACGAGCATCCCCTCGAGGAAGCGGTGCGGGTCCCGCTCGAGGTAGTGGCGGTCCTTGAAGGTGCCGGGCTCGCCCTCGTCGATGTTCACCGCCATGTAGCGCGGCCCGGCTTCGGCACGGACGATGCGCCACTTGCGTCCCGTCGGGAAGCCGGCGCCGCCCAGGCCGCGCAGGCCTGCGTCCTCCATCGTCTTGAGCACCGTCTCGAGGTCCCGCTTCCCGGCAACGCAATCCGACCACAGCGCATAGCCGCCGGCGTCGCGATAGTCGGCATAGCCGATGTGCGCGGTGCGCTGCGGACGCGCGACACCCTCCCTCACGACCGTGGCCACCTTCTCGACGGTGGCGTCGCCGAAGGCGTTCTGGCCGACGCAAACGGCAGGCGCCTCGTCGCAGCGGCCGATGCAGGGGGCGGCGACCACGCGCACGTTGGTGCCCAGCGTCGTCTTCAGGCGCTCCAGCAGCCCGGCGGCGCCCGCGAGCTGGCAGGAGAGGGTGTCGCAGACGCGTACGGTGAGCTGCGGCGGCGCACTCTCGCCTTCCTTCACGATGTCGAAGTGGTGGTAGAAGGTGGCGACCTCGAAGACCTCGGCCTGGGAGAGCTGCATCGCCTCGGCCAGCGCGGCCAAGTGCGCGGCCGAGAGGCTGCCGAAGCGGTCCTGCACGCGGTGCAGGTTCTCGATCAGGTACTCGCGAGCGCGCGGCGCATCGCCGAGCAGCGCGCCGATCTCCTCCCGCGCGACGGCATCGACAGCCCTGCCCTTCGGGAAGGGGCGGGCCTTGCGGATCTTGGAAAGCGGAATGGCGACGCGGTCGTTCATGGCGGACAGACTACAGAATCCGGGCAAGGTTCGGGCTTGACCCGAGTCAAGCGACCGGGGTTGCGGCCCGCCATTGCGCCATGGGCGGTGTGCCAGAATGCCCCCATGTGCCGCGCCCTGCTCTACCTCGGCGAGCCCGTCCTGCTCGACAACCTGCTCTACCAGCCCGATTCCGCGCTGGTGCGGCAGAGCACGATGCCCAAGATGCTGCACATGATGAACCTGGCGGGGTTCGGCATGCGCGCCTGGGACGACCGTTCGCGTGCGCCCGGGAAGCCGTGGGCCTATGCCTCCACGGAACTGCCGGTGTTCGACCGCAACCTCAAGAACCTGGCGGAAAAGGTGGAGGCGGGCGCAGTCCTTGCCCATGTGCGCGGCGTGGCCTACAGCACGGCCGTGGACATCTCGCTCGCCAACGTGCACCCGTTCCAGTTTCCCGGCTCGCCGGTCGCCATGGCGCACAACGGCGACCTCGCCCGCTTCGCGGAACTCAAGCCCGCCCTCGCCGCCCATGTCCCGGCCGGCATTGCCCGCCACATCCGCGGCACCACCGATAGCGAGTGGATCTACGCGCTCATCCTCGCCGGGCTGCGCGACCCGACGGCGGCGCCCGAAGGAGACGAGCTGGTCGAGGCCATCGCGCGCGCACTCGCCATCATCCGGCTGGAGCGCGACCGTCTCGGGATCGACCTGTCCTCCTCGGTCAATCTCTTCCTGGCGGACGGCACCCAGGCGGCGGCGGTCCGCTACTGCTACGACTTCGGCCGCTACGCGACCGGGGACCCGGGGCGCATCCACGAGGCGAACCTGAACTTCCTGAGCCTGTGGTACACGCTGGGCCGCGACTACGGGCTGCACGGCGGCGAGTGGAGGATGACGGGCGGGGCGGAGGCGGCCAACTCGATCCTGGTGGCATCCGAGCCCCTCACCCGCGATGTCGCCTCCTGGGTCGAGGTGCCGGAATACGCGGTCCTGCATGCCCGGATTCGCGACGGCCGCCCGGCCGTGACCGTGCGCTACATCGACTGACGATTCGCGGGCGGTAGCGTACATTGCAGGCTTCAGACGCCGCGCGCCACGCTTGAACGCGCGACGGGGAGGCTTCGACGATGACCGAAACCAACCGCATTTCCGACGACGCACTGGCCCGCTTCTCGGTGCTGCGCCAGTCCGCGGACGAGGCGTCCGCCCGCTCGATCGAGTCGCTGGTGCGCGACGGAACCGACCGGGCGCTCAACCGCGTGAACGTCCTCGACTACGCCCGGCTGAACGCGCTCGACGAGGAAAAGGCGATCGGCGCCTTCCTGCACGCCTCGCGACTGGGCATCTTCGACCTGTCCTGGAACCTGCTCTGCCCCGGCTGCGGCGGCGTGCTCGAGGCCAACGCGACGCTCAAGACGGTGCGGCAGACCGAATACCATTGCGCCCTTTGCGCGGCCGGGTACGAGCCGACGCTCGACGAGATGGTCGAGGTGAGCTTCACGGTCAACCCGCGCGTGAGGCGGATCGCCGCGCACGATCCGCACTCGCTTTCCATGTGGGACTACCAGAAGCAGATCTTCTGGAGTTCCGGCATCGA
>CAZOIB010000385.1:0-2166 GCA_964579785.1 uncultured Lysobacter sp.
GGTCCGGAAACACGGTGCCTGACAGCGCGCAGGTCGGCAGCAGTAGCGGTTCCCGCCGGCTCGACCAATGATCACCGCAGCAGGCCTGCCCCGCCCGACCCCCCTCCAGGATCGAAGCGACGCGCCGCCGCGTGAGCGCAGCGACTGGATGCTTGCGCTCATGCGCGAGCTGTTTCCCCTGTTCCGGACGATCGCCGGCGAGGGTCTTCGAGCGACCCTGCATCGCCTGGCGCGCGACCTCCCGCTGCAGATCCACGAAGTCGCCAGCGGCACGCAGGTGCTCGACTGGACGATCCCGGACGAATGGTCGATCCGCGCAGCGCACGTGTCCGACTCCACCGGCCGCCGCATCATCGACCTGGCCGACTCGAACCTGCAGGTGGTCAGCTACAGCCGGCCGGTCGACGCGACGATGAGTCTCGCCGAGTTGCAGCCGCACCTGCACTCGCTGCCCGAGCATCCCGACTGGATTCCGTACCGCACCAGCTTCTTCTCCGACAGCTGGGGCTTCTGCCTGTCCCATCGACAGCGGTCTGCGCTCACCGAGCAGCCCTACCGCGTCGTCATCGACGCCGAACTGCGCCCGGGTTCGCTCAGCTACGGAGAAGCTTTCCTGCCTGGCGACTCGCCCGAAGAAATCCTGGTGTTCACGCATTGCTGCCACCCTTCATTGGCCAACGACAACCTGTCGGGCATCGCGGTCGCTGCCGCGGCCGCGCGCGAGCTCTCGGGACGGCCACGCCGGCTCGGCTACCGGTTCGTCTTCGCCCCGACCACGATCGGCTCGATCGCCTGGCTGGCCGCCAACGAAGCCATCCTGTCACGGATCCGTGGCGGTCTCGTGCTCGCCAACCTGGGCGACACCGGTGCGCTGCGCTACAAGCGCTCGCGCAGCCCGAGCCTGACCGACGCGGCCGCCGCGCACGTGCTGGCGCGCTGCGGCGAGGCGCACGAACTGATCGACTTCATTCCATGGGGCTATGACGAACGGCAGTTCTGCTCGCCGGGCTTCGACCTGCCGATGGGTCGCCTCACCCGCAGCCCCGAGGGCGGGTATCCCCAGTACCACACGTCGGCCGACGACCTGGCACTCATCGATCCATCCAGCCTCTCACGCAGCGTGGACGTGGTGCTGGGCATCCTGGGCGCGATCGAGCGCGAGCGCCGGCTCGTCAACCTGTCGCCGCGCGGCGAGCCGCAACTCGGCAAGCGCGGGCTCTACCGCGCGGGCCAGCGTGCAGGGCACGCCGCCGACAGTCACATGGCCCTGCTGTGGGTGCTCAACCAGTCCGACGGCTCGCGTGGCCTGCTCGAGATCGCGCAGCGCGCGGGCTTGCCGTTCGAGGCGATCGACGCGGCTGCGCAGGCGCTCGAGCAGGCGGGGCTCGTTCGTGCGGCGGCGCCCGACGGCGAATCCGATTCCTGGAGATCGAAACGATGAAGGTGGTGCTGTTCTGCGGCGGCCTGGGTACGCGCCTGCGCGAGTTCTCCGAGACGATCCCGAAGCCGATGGTGGACATCGGTCCGCGGCCGATCATCTGGCACCTGATGAAGTACTATGCACACGCAGGTCATCGTGACTTCGTCCTGTGCCTCGGCTATCGCGGCACTGCGATCAAGGACTACTTCCTGCACTACAACGAGTGCCTCTCGAACGACTTCACCCTGCGCAACGGCGGCAAGCAGGTCGACCTGGTCAGCCGCGACATCGAAGACTGGACGATCCACTTCGCCGACACCGGCCTGAAGTCGAACATCGGCCAGCGGCTGGGTGCGGTGCGGCACCTGGTCGAGCACGAGGAGATGTTCCTGGCCAACTATGCGGACGGCCTCTCGGACCTTCCGCTGGAACCCTACATCGAGGAATTCCGGCGCAGCAACGCGGTGGCCGCGTTCGTCGCGGTCAGGCCTTCGCTGTCGTTGTCGGGCGTGAGCTTCGAGAGCGACGGCACGGTGACCGGCATCACCTACCTCAACGACTCGAACGTCTGGATCAACGGCGGCTTCTTCGTGCTGCGCCCCGAGATCTTCGAGTTCATGCGCCCCGGCGAGGAGCTGGTCGAAGAACCGTTCGGGCGGCTGATCGAGGCGCGACGCCTCAAGGCGTATCGCTACGAGGGCTTCTGGAGCGCGATGGACACTTTCAAGGACAAGAAGAACTTCGAC
>CAZOIB010000386.1:0-26444 GCA_964579785.1 uncultured Lysobacter sp.
CTGCGCGAGGATCGCGTGACCGAAGGCGACCAGCATGCCCTGTACCAGGGCGAGGCGCCGCAGGTGGAGGACGGCCTCTACCTCGTCCCCCGGGTCATCGAATAAGGCGCCCGGGCGCGGGACCGCGGCCGCGCCGCCACCGACCGTCATGGTCGAACTCACGCTCACGGAACTCGCCGCTCTTCTCGCCGGCCGCAAGGCCTCCAGCGAGGAACTGACGCGGCTCTGCCTCGGCCGCATCGCGCAGTTCCAGCCGGAGCTCAACGCCTTCATCACGGTGGACGAGGAGAAGGCGCTGGCGGCCGCGCGCGCGGCCGACGCCCGTCTCGCGAAGGGAGAGGCCGTGCCGCTCACCGGCATCCCGATCGCGCACAAGGACCTCTTCTGCGCGAAGGGCTGGAGGACGACCTGCGGCTCGCGGATCCTCGCGAACTTCATCTCGCCCTACGATGCGCACGTCGTCGAGCAGTTCGACGGCGCGGGCGCGGTGCTGGTGGGCAAGACCAACATGGACGAGTTCGCGATGGGTTCGTCCAACGAGAGTTCCCATTTCGGGCCGGTGAGGAATCCGTGGGACCGCACGCGCGTTCCCGGCGGCAGTTCCGGCGGCTCGGCCGCGGCGGTCGCGGCGCGGCTCGTCCCCGCGGCCACCGGGACGGATACGGGCGGCTCGATCCGCCAGCCGGCCTCGCTCACGGGCGTCTCCGGCATCCGCCCCACCTACGGCGCCGTCTCGCGCTACGGCATGGTGGCCTTCGCCTCGTCGCTCGACCAGGGCGGCGCCTTCGGCAAGAGCGCCTCCGACCTCGCGCTGATGCTGAACGTCATGGCGGGCTTCGACGCACGCGACTCCACCAGCGTCGAGCGCGCGAAGGAGGACTACACGCGCGATCTCGCGAAGCCCCTGGCCGGGCTGCGCGTGGGATTGCCCAGGGAGTACTTCACGGCCGACCTCGCGCCCGATGTGGCCGCCTGCGTCACGGCCGCCATCGCCGAGCTGAAGGCACAGGGCGCCACCGTGGTGGAGGTGAGCCTGCCGAACCAGGCGCTCGCGGTGCCGGTGTACTACGTGATCGCGCCCGCCGAGGCCTCCTCGAACCTGTCGCGCTTCGACGGCGTGCGCTATGGCCATCGCGCGCCGGAATACGCGGACCTGAACGACATGTACCGCAAGTCGCGCGCGCAGGGCTTCGGCGCCGAGGTGCAGCGGCGCATCCTCGTCGGCACCTACGTGCTGTCGCACGGCTACTACGACGCCTATTACCTGCAGGCGCAGAAGGTGCGGCGCCTCATCGCGCGCGACTTCGTCGAAGCGTTCCGGCACTGCGACGTGATCGCCGGGCCCGCGGCCCCCACCGTCGCCTTCCCGATCGGGGAGAAGACGAGCGACCCGGTGCAGATGTACCTGGAGGATCTCTACACGATCTCGGTGAACCTGGCCGGCCTGCCGGGTCTCTCGGTGCCCTGCGGTTTCGGCGGCGGGGGGCTCCCCGTGGGCCTGCAGCTGATCGGCAGCTACTTCGACGAGGCGCGCATGCTCAATGTCGCGCACCGCTATCAGCAGGCCACCGACTGGCACCGCCGGGCGCCGCCCGGTTATGGCTCCTGAAGGGACCCGAGCGAGCATGAACTGGGAAGTCGTCATCGGTCTCGAGACCCACGCGCAGCTCTCCACCGCGTCGAAGATCTTCTCGGGCGCGTCCACCGCCTTCGGCGCCGCACCCAACACGCAGGCGAGCGCGGTCGACATCGCGCTGCCCGGCGTGCTGCCGGTCCTCAACAGGGGTGCGGTGGAGCGCGCCATCCGCTTCGGGCTGGCGGTGGGCGCCACGATCGCGCCCCGGAGCGTCTTCGCGCGCAAGAACTACTTCTATCCCGACCTGCCGAAGGGCTACCAGATCAGCCAGTACGAGGCGCCGGTGGTAAGCGGCGGCGAGATCCGCATCGTGGTGGACGGGATCGAGAAGCGCGTGCGCCTCACCCGCGCGCACCTCGAGGAGGACGCGGGCAAGAGCCTGCACGAGGACTTCCACGGCATGAGCGGCATCGACCTGAACCGCGCCGGCACGCCGCTGCTGGAGATCGTCTCCGAGCCCGACATGCGTTCGGCCAAGGAGGCCGTCGCCTACGCGAAGGTGCTGCACGCGCTGGTGCGCTGGATCGGCATCTGCGACGGCAACATGCAGGAAGGCTCGTTCCGCTGCGACGCGAACGTCTCGGTGCGCCCGCCGGGGTCGGAGAAGCTCGGCACGCGCTGCGAGATCAAGAACCTCAATTCCTTCCGCTTCCTCGAGAAGGCGATCGAGTTCGAGGTGCGCCGCCAGGTGGCGCTGATCGAGGATGGCGGCCGGGTGGTGCAGGAAACCCGCCTGTGGGACCCGCAGAAGGGCGAGACGCGGTCGATGCGCTCCAAGGAGGACGCGCACGACTACCGCTATTTTCCCGACCCCGACCTCCTGCCGCTCGACATCACGCCGCAATGGATCGACGCGGTGCGCGCCACGATGCAGGAACTGCCGGTGGCGATGCGGGAGAGGTTCGTGGCCGACTACGCGCTCACGCCCATCGATGCGACCACGCTCACCGCATCGCGCGCGCTCGCGACCTACTTCGAGTCGGTCGTGCGCCTCGTGGGCGGCGAGCCGAGGATCTGCGCCAACTGGGTGCTGGGAGAGCTCGCGGCGCTGCTCAACCGGCTGGAAGTGGAGGCCGATGCGAGCCCGGTCGGGCCGGCGGCGCTGGCGGGCCTGGTGAAGCGCGTGCTCGACGGCACGGTCTCGGGCAAGAGCGGCAAGGAGATCTTCGATGCCATGGCCGCCGGGGAGGGCGATGCCGACGCGATCATCGCCGCGAAGGGCCTCGAGCAGATCTCCGACAGCGGCGCCATCGAGGCCCTGGTCGACCAGGTGCTCGCGGCCAACGCGAAGCTGGCCGAAGACTACCGGGCCGGCAGGGAAAAGGCCTTCAACGCGCTGGTGGGCCAGGTGATGAAGGCGTCGCGAGGTTTGGCCAACCCCGCCCAGGCGAACGCGATACTCCGGCGCAAGCTGGGGTAGGGGCGCCCGCCGCGGCGCCCGCCGCGGCGCGTCACCGCTTCGGCGGCGGCCTGCCCTGCTGGACCGCCTTCTTGGCCGCTTCGATCTCCTGGGGGCTGCGCAGGTCGAGCTTGCCCTCGCGCTGCATTTCCTTGAGCTGCACCCAGCGCTTCTTGTCGCCGTCGAAGCGCTCGCGCACCTCCACCATTTCCTTCTGGTAGTCGATGACCGACTTCTCGAGGGCGGCCTTCTCCGCCTTCGCGCGCTCGACGTCCTGGGTGAGCTGCGCGGGCGGCCCCTTGGACTTGCCGCTGGTCTTGCTCGAGCCGGCCCTGTAGAACTCCATCTCCTCGTCGAGCTGCTTCTGGCGCTTTTCGACGGCCACGATGCGGTCCTGCGCGCTCTTGATGCGCGCGTCGATCGGCTTCAGGTTGATGTCGCGCGAGGTGTCGATGTCCTTTTCCGAGCCGTAGGTCGCCAGGAGCGCGATGTCCTTGCGGCGCTGCTCGGCCGCCTGCTTTTCCTGCTCCTTGCGGCGCGCGACCTCCTCCTGCTTGGCCTTGGCCTGGTCGCCGGTGAGCGATGGCTCGATCGTGCGCAGCACGGTGCCGGAGCGGGAGACCTCGACCATCGTCACGTCGGCGCATCCCGCCGGCGGCGTGTCGCCGATGTGCGTGCGGCCGCTCTTGTCCGTGCACTTGAATGCCGCCTGGGCGGCCGGGGCGGCGAGCATTGCCAGGATGAGGAGTCTTTTCATCGCGTCTTCCTTGTGTGCCCGGTCTGCGCGTTGGCGCGCCTCGGGGGCGTTTCGTTGATCAAACCCCGTATTGCCGCCGGTACGCCTCGATGGCGGCAACATGGACCTGCAAATCCTCCCGGGCCCGCAGGGTGGCCAGCACGTCGTCCAGCGTGGCAATCGCCGTAACGGGGATGCCGAACTGCCGGTTGACCTCCTGCGTGGCGGACAGCTCCGCCTGACCCCGTTCCTGCCTGTCCAATGCAATCAGCACGCCGGCCGGCACGGCGCCCCCGGCCCGGATCATGGCCACCGACTCGCGCACCGACGTGCCGGCCGTGATCACGTCGTCGATGATCAGGACCCGTCCCGCCAGCGGTGCGCCGACGATGCTGCCGCCTTCGCCATGATCCTTGGCTTCCTTGCGATTGTACGAAAACGGCACGTTGCGGCCCATGGCGGCCAGCGCGATCGCGGTGGCCGCCGCCAGCGTGATGCCCTTGTAGGCGGGCCCGAAGATGAGATCGAAGTCGAGGCCGGAGGCGAGCGCGGCCTGCGCGTAGTAGCGCGACAGCGCCGCGAGGCTCGCGCCGTCGTTGAACAGCCCCGCGTTGAAGAAGTAGGGTGACAGGCGTCCCGCCTTGGTGGTGAATTCCCCGAAGCGCAGCACCCCGGCACGGATCGCGAAGGCGACGAACTCGCGACGGAATTCCTGGCTGGCAACGGTGCTGGCGGCGCTCATCTTCACCCGGGGCAACTAGAATGCAGGCTATTTTACCTGTCCACCCCACCGCGACGCCGAAAACTCGAGGCCACCCTTGCGCATCGTCACGCTCAACGCCAACGGCATCCGCTCCGCCGCCTCCAAGGGCTTCCTCGACTGGATGCATCGCCAGAAGGCCGACCTGGTCTGCCTCCAGGAGATCAAGGCGCAGGAAGCCGACCTGCCGCAGGAGATCCTGGCGCCGCGCAAGCTGCATGCGTTCTTCCATCCCGCCGAGAAGCGCGGTTACAGCGGCGTCGCCATCTATGCGAGGAAGGAGCCGGACCGCGCGGAGCTGGGTCTGGGCATCGCCGACATCGACGCCCAGGGTCGCTACCTGCAGCTGGACTACGGCAACCTGTCCGTCGTCTCGATCTACCTGCCCTCGGGCTCCTCCGGCGGGGAGGCGCAGGCGCGCAAGTTCGCCTTCATGAAGCGCTTCCTGCCACGGTTGCAGGCGATGCGGGCATCGGGGCGCGAGTTCGTTCTCTGCGGCGACTGGAACATCGCGCACCGCGAGGTCGACCTGAAGAACTGGCGCTCCAACCAGAAGAACTCCGGGTTCCTGCCCGAGGAGCGCGCCTGGCTCACGCAGGTGTTCGACAGGCACGGCTTCGTGGACGTCTACCGGCGCCTCCACCCCGAAGCCACCGGCGAGGCCTATACCTGGTGGTCGAATCGCGGGCAGGCGTGGGCGAAGAACGTCGGCTGGCGCATCGACTACCAGATCGCGACGGCGGGAATCGCCGCGACGGCGACGCGGGCCAGTGTCTACAAGGCGCGGCGCTTCAGCGACCATGCGCCGCTCGTCATCGACTACGACTGGACGCCCTGAGGCCCGGCGACGGCGACTAGTTGCAGGCGGTCACGGGACTCGAGAAGACGAGCCGGGTGATGGACTTGTCCACCAGCGCGCCGTTGACGGTATAGCGCAGAGTGCCGCGTTCGCCATCGGCGAACTGCAATCGCATCGTCCCGACGTTCGCGAGGTCGCCCTGCGTGATCGGCGTGAACGGGCTGGCATTGAACGCCGGGCCGGAGGCGCGGTAGAGCGTGCCCTGGTACGCGCCATCCGCCTGGCGCGCGCCGCCGGACATCACCAGCCAGAGGTCGCGCCCGGTCGCGTCGTAGGTGAAGAGCGTGGCGAACAGGGTGTCGTCCTGGTGCGTGACGTTGACGCCCCAGCCGCCCTCGGCGGCGTTCCACCACAGGTCCTGGTAGTTGGTCGTGCCGGCCCGGCTCCCGGTGACCGGCACGCAGCTTGCCGCCCGCGAGCCATAGACCAGCCGGGTGATCGCCTTGGTGACGCTTGCGCCCTGCACGGTATAGGTGAGCGTGCCCGTGTTCGCGCCCGAGAAGGATGCCGACATCATTCCCACCCGGGTGTAATTGGCGGCCGTGATCGGCGTGAAGGGGCTGGCATTGAACGGCGGGCCGGTGGTGCGGAAAAGGTCGCCGGTGTAGGTGGCGCCGTCGGCCTGCAGCGTCCCGCCCGACATCACCAGCCACAGCGGGGCGCGGTTGGCGTCGTAGGTGAAGAGCGTGCCGAACAGCGTGTTGCCCTGGTGCGTGAAGTTGATCCCCCAGCCATTCTCGGCGGCGTTCCACCACAGGCCGGTGTACGAGGTCAGCACGGCGCAGGTCGCGGTTCCCGGTACCGAGACCACGCCACGGTAGACGCCGCCGGCGATCATGGCCGTGTTGCTGGCGCCGTATCCCACGTAGAACGTGGTGCCGGCGAACGCCGGCGACGAGGCCGCATTGAGCACGTTGACGGAAGCGCCCTGCGCCGAGAGCACGCCCGACTGGGCGGCCTGCAACTGGGCCGCGGTCACGGCGATGAGGCTCCCGGAGGCATCGAGCTGCGCCAGGACGCAATCCGAGTCCGCCTTCGCGCCGGTCGGGGTCGTCGCCTTGCCCATGGGGACCGGCCGGGAGCCGTCGCGGGCGGCCTTCACGCGCGTGGCGGGCGCGAGCGCGAAGACGAACACGCTGCCGGTCGTGCCCACGTCCTCCGGCCGATAGCGCAGGGCCGCGGCGAACCGGCCGTCCACGGCGCCGGCCACGACGAGAAACACCGGAACCTTGTCGGGCGGAATCGTGGTGGGGAGCGTAGGCTCGAGGTCGAGGAACCAGTCGTTGCCCGCGGTGCTGCCCGCACCGCCTTCGCGCAACACCACCACCGGCGCCTCGCGGTTGACCAGCGTGCCGTCGCCCAGCTGGCCCAGGCCGTTGCCGCCCCACGTCCAGACGCTGCCGTCATCCTTGAGCGCCATCGAGTGGCTGTTGGCGGCGATGGCCGCGACGCGAGTAAGGCCCGCGACCGGCACCGGCTCCGGGCGGTCCACGCCGACGCTGTTGCCCAGCCGGTAGTCCCAGTTCGCGCCCCAGGCCCAGACGGTGCCGTCGCGCCTGAGCGCCAGCGTGTGCGCGTCGCCCGCGGCGACCATGGCAATGTCGGCGAGCCCCTTCGCCACTTGCACGGGCACGAGGCGATCCTCGAATGTCCCGTCGCCGAGCTGGCCCGAGCCGTTGGCGCCCCAGGCCCACAGCGTGCCGTCGCTCTTCAGGGCGACCGTGTGGCTGCTGCCCGCCGCGATCGCCCGCACGCCCGCGAGGCCGGCCACCGCCATCGGCGCGAGGCGCCCCTGGTAGAGCGCGCTGCGCGTGCCGTCGCCGAGCTGCCCCGAGTGGTTGTGGCCCCAGGTCCACACGGTGCCGTCGCGCTTCAGCGCGACCGAATGGCCGCCGCCGGCCGAGATGGCGGCGACGTCGGAGAGCCCCGTGATGCGCGCAGGCACCGACGCGTCCTCGCTCGATCGCGGGCCGAGTTGCGAGGAGTAGTTGTCTCCCCACGAAAGGACGGTGCCGCCGGCCTCCAGCGCGAGGGAGTGGATCGCGCCGGCGGAGATGTCGCGCACGGCGCTGCCGGGTCCGAGGCCCGTGACGGCGACGGGGCTCGAACGGTTCACCGCCGTGCCGTCGCCGACCTGAGCGGCGCGGCTGTCACCCCAGGCGAGGACGCTGCCGTCGGATTTCAGGGCGAGGACATGGAACCCTCCCGAGGAAATCTTCTCCACGCCGTCGAGTACCACCGTGCTGGGCGTCGAGCGGAAGGTGTAGGCGCTGTTGCCGAGCTGGCCGAAGGCGTTGTCGCCCCAGGTCCAGACCGTGCCGTCGGCCTTCAGGGCGATGGTGAAGAGATCGCCGACCGCTGCCGCGCGAAAGCCGGTGAGCCCGGCGATCTCCACGGGCTGCAGCTGCTGGGGTAGCGCCGGATCGCCGAGCTGGCCGCGCTCGTTGTTTCCCCACGCGACCAGGGTGCCGCCCGGCATCACGGCGACGGTATGCAGGAATCCGGTGGCAACGGCTGCGGCCCCGTTGAGGCCGGCGAGCGGGACGGGCGTGGGCCGGTCGGCATAGGTGCCGTCGCCCAGCTCGCCGTAGCCATTGGCACCCCAGGCCAGCGCGGTGCCGTCGCCGCGGACCACGATCGAGTGGCCGTATCCCGCAGCGACCGACGCGATGCCTGTCAGCCCGGGCACCTCGACCGGCGCCAGCCGATCGGTGGTCGTCGCGTCGCCCAGTTCGCCGCGGCCGTTGGCACCCCATGCGCGGACGGTGCCGCCGGCCATCAGCGCCAGCGCGTGATCGCCGCCTGCCGAGATGCGGGTCACGTTCGCGAGGCCGCGCACGAGCCGCGGCGTCGGGTACCACGCGTAGGGCTCGCCACGCGTGCCGTCGCCGAGCTGGCCGTACTCGTTCGCCCCCCACGACCACACGCTGCCGTCGCCGGTGCGCGCCAGCACGAAGCGCCAGCCCGCGGAGATCTCCACCACGCCCTCCAGGCCCGGCACGCGCGTGGGCACGAGCGCCTCGCCCCATTCCCAGACGCTGCCGTCGGTCCGCAGGGCGAAGGAGCGGCCTCCGCCGGCGGCAACCTGCACGACGTCGGTGAGCCCCGTCACCGGGACCGGCGTCGAGCGCTGGGTCGTGGTGCCGTCCCCGATCTGGCCGTTGGCGTTGTCGCCCCAGGCGATGACGGTGCGGTCGTTGCGGAGCGCGAGGACGTGGGACTGGCCGGCGGACACCGAGACGATGCCGGTGGCCCCCGCGACCGCCGCCGGGCGCCCGGAGCTGAGCGCGCGCCCGATGCCGAGCGCCCCGAGGGAATCGTCGCCCCAGGTGCGCACGCGGCCGTCGGCGCCCAGGGCGACGCTGTGCCGCATGCCGGAGCCGATCGCCGGGGTTGCCGCTTCGACCGGCGCCACGCAGAGGGCGCCGAGTGCCAGCAGGATGCCGATGGCGGCACAGTGCACCAGCCCCCTGCAACAGGCGCGGCGGGAAATCGTCATCGCGATCGTCACCCTCCCGGAAGGCTCCGTGTCCGGAGCCGTCGGGCATTCTGCCGCGCGCCCATGGCGAAGGCAACGCAACTACGATTCAATGGCGCCTTCGCAACGGAACCGCTGCCATGCTCCGCCTCACGAACGTCACCCTCGCCCGCGGCGCCCGCGTCCTACTCAAGGACGCCTCGCTCACCGTCTTTCCCGGCCACCGCGTCGGGCTCGTCGGCGCCAACGGCTCCGGCAAGTCGAGCCTCTTCGCGTTGATCCGCGGCGAGCTGCACCAGGACGCCGGGGAAATGGAGCTGCCGGCGCGCTGGGTCCTCGCCCATGTGGCGCAGGAACATCACGACATCGACCGGGCCGCGCTCGACTTCGTCATGGACGGCGATGGCGAGTTGCGCGAGGTGGAGGGGGCCATCGCCCGGGCGGAAGCCGCGCACGAGGAGGGGGAACGCGCGGCCCTCCTGCACGCGCGCTACGACGAGATCGGCGGCTACGCGGCGCGCTCGCGGGCGCAGGCCCTGATGTCGGGGTTGGGCTTCGCGCCCGATGCCGAGGCGAGCCCGGTGGCTTCCTTCTCCGGCGGCTGGCGCATGCGCCTGGCCCTCGCGCGCGCCCTCATGTGCCGCTCCGACCTGCTGCTGCTGGACGAGCCCACCAACCACCTCGACCTCGACGCGGTGCTGTGGCTGGAGGACTGGCTCAAGGCCTATCCGGGCGCGCTCGTCCTCATCACGCACGACCGCGAGTTCCTCGATTCCGTCGTCGCCACGATCGTGCATGTGGACTCGCAAAAGCTGACCACGTACGCGGGCAACTATTCCGCCTTCGAGCGCCAGCGCGCCGAGCGCCTCGCGCAGCAGCAGGCGGCGCACGAGCGGCAGGAGCGCACCATCGCGCACCTGCACGCGTTCATCGACCGTTTCCGGGCCAAGGCCACCAAGGCGCGCCAGGCGCAGAGCCGCATCAAGGCGCTGGAGAAGCTCGAGGTGATCGCCGCCGCGCACGTCGACAACCCGTTCACCTTCGCCTTCCGCCCACCGCCCGTGAAGCCTAAGCTGCTCTTCCGCGTAGCCGATGCCACCGTGGGCTACGGCGACAAGGCGGTGGTGTCGGAGATCGAGTGGGGCGTGTACTTCGGGGAAGCGATCGGGCTCCTCGGTCCCAATGGCGCCGGGAAGTCGACGCTGCTGAAAACCATCGTCGGCGACCTGCCGCCCGTGTCGGGCGAGATCATCCGCTCGCCGGACCTGCGCATCGGCTACTTCGCGCAGCACCAGGTGGAGAAGCTGCGCCTGGAGGAGGGCGTGATGTGGCACCTCGGGCGCATCGCCCCCGGCGTGCGCGAGCAGGAGCTGCGCGACTTTCTCGGCGGCTTCGACTTCCGCGGCGACCAGGTCTTCCAGCGCGTGGCCGACCTTTCCGGCGGCGAGAAGGCGCGGCTGGCACTCGCCCTCATCGTGTGGGAGCGCCCGAACCTGCTGGTGCTGGACGAACCGACCAACCACCTCGACATCGAGATGCGCGAGGCGCTCGCGCAGGCGCTGCAGGACTTCGAGGGCACGCTCATCGTCGTCGCGCACGACCGCTACCTGCTGGAGGCCACCACGGACCAGTGGTCGCTGGTGGCCGACGGCCGCGTGGCGCCTTTCGACGGCGGCCTGGACGATTACCGCGAATGGTCGCGGCAGTATCGCTCGCGCGGGGCAAGGTCGGATGAGCCGGGCAAGGGCGGCGACCGCAAGGCGCAGAAGCGCATCGAGGCCGAGGCGCGGCAGAAGCTTGCGGACGCGAAGAAGCCCTTCGAGAAGAAGATCCGCGCCATCGAGAAGGAACTCGCGCAATTGCAGCCGGAGAAGGCAGCGCTGGATGCCTGGCTCGCCTCGGGCGAGGCCTACGGCGAGGCGATGCGCGCGGAGCTTGCCGAGCGTTCCAGGCGCCACGGAGAAGTGGCTGCCCGCATCGCGCAACTCGAGGAAGACTGGCTGTGGGCCAGCGCCGCCATGGACAGCGAGGTCAACCGCACGCGCGAGTGAGCGTTGTCCGGTATGCGGCCGCGCACGTCGACGCGACCCCACCTACGGAGGCCTCACTCATGCACCTCGAATCCGCTCTCCCGATCGTCCAGGCGCTGGCCGACGGCGTGAATCCCGTCACCGGCGAGCAGTATCCCGAGAACAGTCCCTATGCCGAGCCGCGGGCGTTGCGCGCGCTCTTCTCCGCCGTCGACCTGATGCAGCGGGAAGTGGAGAAGGAAAAGCGCCGCGAGCGGCTGCCGGCCAACTTCGGCAAGCCGTGGAACGAGGGCGAGGACCAAGCGGTCACCGCGGAATTCGACGCGGGCGTCACCGTCCAGGAAATGGCGCGCCGGCACGCGCGCACCCAGGGCTCCATCCGCCTGCGCCTCGAGAAGCTGGGCAAGCTCCCGCCCTCGGGCGAGGCGCGCTACGAGGTCAGCCCTCGCGCGGCTGGAGCTTCAGCGCGACCGAGTTCATGCAGTAGCGCAGGCCCGTGGGCTTCGGCCCGTCCTCGAACACGTGGCCGAGGTGGGCGTCGCACTTCGCGCACACCACCTCGGTGCGCTTCATGCCGAGGCTCATGTCGGCCTTCTCCTCGACGGCGCCGGGCGCCACGGGCTGCCAGAACGAGGGCCAGCCGCAGCCCGGGTCGAACTTGGTCTCGGAGGTGAAGAGATCCTGTCCGCAGCACACGCACTGGTAGGTGCCTGGTGCATTGCAGTCGTTGTACTCGCCCGAGAACGGGCGCTCGGTGCCGTGCTTCCGTGTCACCTCGAACTGCTGCGGGGTGAGCTGCTGCTTCCACTCGTCGTAGGTCTTGAGGATCTTGGCCATGGCAGTCTTCGGGGAGAGTTCACGCAGCGACGCGGCGGAGTGCGTATTCTAGCGGGGGTCATCCGCATGCGAAGGCTGCATTGAGAGCAATCGCGCTATATTTTTCCTGGACTTGTCCGATGAAGGAGTGGTCGATGAACATCCGCATGATTTCACTTGCCTGTGGCATGGCACTCGCCGGTGCGGCCGGCGCGCAGCAGTACGTCTATCCCGCCAAGGGCCAGAAGCCGGACCAGCAGAAGAAGGACGAGGCGGCCTGCCACACGTGGGCGGTCGAGCAGTCGAAGTTCGATCCCGCCAATCCGCCGCCGCCTCCGGCCGCCGCCAAGCCGCCGACAACCGCGACCGGCACGACTCCGGGCGCCGGCGCCCGTGGCGCGGCGCGTGGCGCCGTCGTGGGAGAGGCCATCAGCGGCGATGCGAGCACCGGCGCCGCAGTCGGCGCGGCAGCGGCGCGCGGCCAGAGCCGCAAGCAGAATGCCGCCGCCGCCCAGCAGGGACAGCAGCAGGCCTCGCAACAGCAGCAAGCTGGCCAGCAGGCCTACCAGAAGGCGCGCGGTGCGTGCCTCGAGGGGAAGGGCTACACCGTCAAGTAGGCGGGAGGCCGCTTTGCATCATCTCGATGTGCTGCCCGGACTCCAGGTCGGGCGCGCGGTGTGCGTTGCCCGTCGATGGGTCGCACCGGCCGCCTGCGCGCTCGCCCTGGTCTCGTCCCCGGCGCATGCGCAGGACCTCGAGCCGCGCACCTACTTCAACGCGCCGATCGGCCTCAACTTCCTCATCGCCGGCTACGTCCATACGCAGGGAGCCCTGCTGTTCGACACGGCGCTGGACCTCACCGACGCCAATCTCAGGACCTCCAATGCCGTCCTCGCGTACGCGCGGGTTTTCGAACTGGGTGGGAAGGCAGCCACGTTCGACGTGGTCCTTCCGTACACCAGCCTCTCCGGGACCGCCGTCCACCAGGGCGATCCCGTCGAGCGCAACGTCAACGGCTTCGCCAACCCGGCGTTCCGGCTCACCTGGAACTTCTACGGTGCGCCCGCACTTACGCTCGGCCAGTTTCGCACCTGGCAGCAGGACGTGGTCGTCGGTGCGAGCTTGCGCGTCCTGGCGCCCTGGAGCCAGTACGACCCGGACCGGCTCGTGAACATCGGCACCAACCGCTGGACCTTCAAGCCGGAGATCGGCGCCTCGAAGACGGTCGGGCCGTGGACGGTGGAAGTCGCGGCGGCGGCCTCGATCTTCACCGTCAACGACGACTTCTACGGCGGCAACAGGCGCCAGCAGGACCCGTTGTATTCCGTGCAGGGCCACGTGATCCGCAGCTTCGGCGGCGGCAGCTGGCTGGCGCTCGACGCCACGTACTATGCCGGCGGCCGCTCGACCTTCAACGGCATCCTCAAGGCGGACCTGCAGCAGAACTGGCGCGTCGGGGCCACCTATGCGATTCCGGTGGACCGCAAGAACTCGGTGAAGATCTACGCGAGCAGCGGCCTGTCGGACCGCACCGGCAACAGCTTCGACCTGCTCGGCATCGCCTGGCAGCATCGCTGGGGCGAGGGCATGTGATGCCTCCTGCGGCTGTCTATCGCGATCTCTTTCGCCACTGCAGGTAGGCGATCACCACGAGGGCCATCCCGAGGGTGTAGCCGATGATGGCGGCCGTCACCCCGAACGGCGCCTTGTTCACCGTGGCGATGACGATGGCGAGCCCGGGGTTGCGCATCCCGGAAGCCAGCGCCGCGGAGGGGCGCACGGCGGCATCCCGACCGGCAAACGCCTGCCCCAGCCCCATCGCGAGTACGGTGAAGAGCACGCCGGCCACGAGCGGCACCCATCCCGTGGCGGCGATGATTCCCGGCATGTTGGCGAGCGCCATGGCGAACACCACGAGCAGCAGCAGGTTGCCCGTGCGCGCCACTCCCGGCTCGATCCTTGCTGCGACGGCGGGGCGCCAGGCGCGCAGCGTCGCGCCCAGGGTGATGGGGAGCAGCTGTGCGAAGAACACCTGCCTGGCGATGTCCAGGGGCGTCACGCTGAAGTCCCTGGCGAAGATCCAGTCGAGGATCATCACCGACACCGGCACGCTGACGACGGCGAGCAGCACGATCGCCAGGTGCAGCGCCGGGGCGAACTCACGATGCCCGCCGGCGTCGAGCGCTCGCCGCAGCGCCACCGGCGCCCCGGGAGAGATCGCCATCAGGATCAGGCCGACGGCCACCGGCCCCTCGAGGGAAAACGCCATGAGTGCGAGGACCGCGAGCGCCGGAACCGGCACGAGGACCGCGAAGATGACGGCGCCGAGGACCATCCGCCGCTCCAGCGCTGCCGCGATTTGCTCGCGACCGAGCAGGAGCCCCAGCGAAAACATCACGATGAAGATGGAGCCCGCCGCGATGGGGCCGATCCATTCGAAGGGTATGAGCACGGGTGGGGAGGATGCGGGAGCGGGTGTGCGGGAATGGGCCGGCCCGTGCCCAGTGAGTTTCAACCAGCCGGACCTTAACCTTTCAAATGGCCGCGAGGCAAGGTTACGATGGGCCGCCATGGTCGCCGAACTCCTCCCTATCCGCATCACGGGACCTCGCCTGGTCGCAGCGTGGTGCGCGACGGGCGCGCTTGCCTTCGCCGCGAATGCTCCTGCCGCCGACTTCGCGAGCCCGGGCGGACCGGAACCCGCCAACGTCGACGCGATCGCGGAGGTCCTGCGCAAGGATCCCTACGACCTCGAGCTCCTGATCAGCTTCGGCACCTCCAAGGGCGGCTCCGCCGGCCACCTGGCGCTCGCCATCCGCGACCGGGCACCGGGCGACGACCTCGTCTACTCGGCCAACTTCTATGCCGACCGCAGCCCGGAGCACGAGGGCCGCCACTACACCGACGAGCTCATGGTCCGCATCCCGAAGAAGGAATACCTGTTCCGCACGACGTCGTCGCTTGGCGCGAAGGCTTCCTTCGGCCTCGATTTCGGCGAGATCTACAAGCGCTCGGTCGTGGGCGTGCGCGTCTACGGCGTGCCTGCCGCGGAGAAGGAGGCGCTGGCCGCGTTCTTCGCGCGCATCAACGACGACTTCCGCCGGCGCGCCAGCGGAACGGAATACCACGACGCGGAGATCCGCTACGACTACCTGCGCCTGAATTGCGCCAAGACCATCGGCGCCGGATTCAGGTTCGGCGCGGGGTACCGGGACCTCAAGGTCAAGGACGCGAGGCTGCTGCCGGCGCGCACGCGGGCGGTTGCCGCGGCCAGCGCCAACATTCCCACCGAGATGGCGATGAAGCTCATGAGGGAATGGAACGCGCGCGGATACGTGCTGGACACCGTGCTCTACAAGAAGTACGGGGGCTCGACCTGGGTCGATCCGCACGAAGAGCAGAAGGTGGCGTTCCGGGACCTGCCCGACCGCTTCCCCTCCGTCCTGTCGCGCGACTTCCGCAAGGAGCAGGGCCGGTACGAAGACTACGACAACCTCTACGCGATGTACCTGCTCTACAATCTGGGGAAGCACAGCGTGCGCGTGAATGACGCGACGAAGCTTCTCGAGATCGAGAAGAGCAAGGAACCCATGGCCTACGCGAAGGCCTCCGAGCTGGCCGCGCGGAGCGCCCGGTCGGACAGCGCAAGCTTTCGCCAGCGCGAGCCGTTCCGGCGCAAGGGGACGGAGATCGGCCAGGTGCCGGACAACACGCACCTCTACAACTTCACGCAACCTTGATATCGTGCCCTGAACGTCCTGGAGGATTTCCTTGAACAAGCGAGAACGCGTCATCGCGGCGATCCGGGGAGAACCGGTCGACCGCGTCCCCTTCAGCTTCTGGCTGCACAACTTCGCCCGCGAGGATACGGCGCAGGCGCTCGTGGACGAGACGATGCGCCTGCACCGCAGCTTCGACTGGGACTTCCTCAAGCCGCAGTCGCGCTACCAGTGCTTTGCGGAGATGTGGGGGCTCGAGTACCGCCAGGCGCCGGAGCGCGCGGAATGGCCGGTGATCACGAAGCTGCCGGTGCGGCAGGCGGCCGACCTCGCGTCGTTGTCCCCGGCCGACCCGACGCAGGGAGCGCTCGCGCAGCAGCTCGAGGCGATGACGATGATCCGCGCCGCCGCCGGCCCGGACGTTCCCGTGGTCGCGACCGTCTTCGCGCCGCTGATGGTGGCGCAGTTCATGGTGCCCGGCGGCATCGACGCGGTCCTGAAGCTCGCGCGCGAGAACGCCCCCGCGCTCGAGCGCGGCCTGGAGGCCATCGCCGCCACCCAGGAGTCCTTCACCCGGGAGCTCGTCCTGCGCGGGGTCGATGGCATCTTCTATGCGACCAACGTGGCCACGAAGAACCTGCTCACCGCCGATGAGTTCCGGCGCTTCCAGCGGCCTTACGACCGGCGCATCCTGGAGGCGGCCGGCACGCTCCCGTTCAACATCGTGCACATGTGCGGCGGCGGCATCCTCTTCGAGGAGTTCGTCGACTATCCCGTGCACGTCTTCAGCTGGGCCACCACCCCCGGCAACCCATCGCTCGCCGAGGTGCACCGCCGCACGGGGCGCGCGGTCCTCGGCGGCCTGCCCGCGAAACCGGAAATCCTGACGATGCAGCGCGAGGTGCTGGTGGCGCGGGCGCGCGCATCACTCACGGAGATGGGCGGCCGCTCCCACCTGCTGGGCCCCGACTGCTCCATCAATCCCGACACGCCCGAGGAACTCCTGCACGCCGTCGGCGAATTGGTGCGCGGCGCGGCCTGAGGCTGCGTTCAGGCCACGCCCTGGAACGGGAAGTCCACCTCGGGCCGGCGCCCGGCGAGGATGTCCGCCAACGCCCGGCCCGAGCCGCAGGCCTGCGTCCACCCCACGGTGCCGTGCCCCGCGTTGACGAGGAGCCCCGCGACTTTCGTGCGCCCGACGTAGGGAAGATTGCTCGGCGTCGTGGGCCGCAGGCCCGCCCAGAACGATGCCTGTCTGGAATCACCCGCCTCCGGAAACAACCGCTCGACGTGCCCGACCAGCGCCTCGCAGCGCCTGCGGTCCACGGACGTGTCGAAGTCCGCGATTTCCGCCGTGCTGGTCGCGCGGATGCGCCCGCCCAGCCGCGAAAAGGCGACCTTCACGGCCGCATCGGTGATGCCGATGCGCAGCGCTGCCGGCTCGTTCGCGATGGGCATCGTGATCGAGTAGCCCTTGACCGGATAGATGTCCACTTGCACGCCCACCGGCGCGAGTAGCGCCGCTGCGTGGGGACCCATGCACACGACAGTGTGGCTCGCGCGCAGTGACTCGCGGCGGCCACCGGCCTGTTCGACTTCCGCGCCCGTGACCTTGCCATCCTCCACGATCAGGCGGCGTACCGTCGTCCCGTAGACGAAACGGATGCCCCGGGCGGCGCCGAGGGCGGCCAGCGCCTGCGCGAACTGGTGTGCGTCACCTGTCTCGTCGTGCGGCGAGTAGATGCCGCCCGCGATCCGCTCTTTCATGTGCGCGAGCGCCGGCTCGATCGCCACGCACTCGTCGCGGTCGCACACGCGGCGCTTGATGCCATGCGCCTCGAGCCGCCGTGCGGCGGCGGCGGCCTGCTCGAACGCCGCCGTGTCGCGATGGAAGAGGAGGATCCCGCCCTGGTGGAAGTCGTAGCCGATGCCGGTCTCGGCGCGCAGGGCGCGCAGCGTCTCGCGGCTGTAGAGGCCGATGTTGGCCAGATGCAGGAGATTGCGCGAGTAGCGCGCCGGCGCGCATTCGCGCAGGAACAGGGCGAGCCAGCGCCACTGGTCGGCGCGCAGGCGCGGGCGCCACACCAGCGGAGCGTCGCTCTGCAATAGCCAGCGCGGCAGGTGTTTCAACGTGCCCGGGTTGGACCAGGGGTCGGCGAGGTGCGCCGACACCTGGCCCGCGTTGGCGTAGCTCGACTCGAGAGCCGCGCCCTCGCGCCGGTCGACCACCTGCACGTCGTGGCCCGCCGCGCGCAGGTACCACGCGGCGGCGACGCCGATGACCCCGGCGCCCAGGACCAGGACCGTCACGGACCCGGTCCTTCAGTCGACCTTGGCGCCCGATTCCTTGACGATCCGGCTCCACTTCGCGAGTTCGGCGCGCTGGTAGGCATCGAACTCGGCCGGCGAGTTGCCCACGGGAATGCCGCCCAGCCCGCGGATCTTCTCGCGCACCTCGGGCAGCGCCACGATCCGGACGATCTCGGCATTGAGCTTCTTCACGACTTCGGGCGGCGTGCCCTTCGGCGCCCACATCCCGTGCCACGTCGAGAGGTTCATCTGCGGCATCTTCAGTTCCTCGAAGGTGGCGACGTCCGGCAGGATCGGCGAGCGTTGCTTCGACGAAACCGCCAGCGCGCGCATGCGCCCGCCCTGGATGTGGCCCATGGCCGCGGTGAGGGCGTCGAACATCAGCGGCACCTGCCCGCCGATCACGTCGGCCATCGCCGCGCCGCTGCCCTTGTACGGGATGTGCGTGAGGTTGACCCCGGCGGCCTTCCTGAAGACCTCGCCCGCCAGGTGCGCCGACGAACCGCTGCCCGCGGAGGCATAGGCGAGGCCCGGCTGCGCCTTGGCCCACTCGATCACCTCCGGCACCGTCTTCGCCTTGTTGCCCGATCCCGTGAGCATGACCATGGGCACTTCCGTCGCCTGTCCCACCGCGATGAGGTCGTCGAGCGCGTTGTAGGTGACCTTGCTGAAGAGGCTCGGCACGATCACGTGGATGGAAGAATTCACCAGCAGCGTGTAGCCGTCCGGGGCGGACTTGACCACGCCCTCGACGCCGATCATCCCGGGGGCGCCCGGCTTGTTCTCGACGATCACGTTCTGGCCGAGCGACTTGGTCATCTCCTGCGCGAGGATGCGCGCGACGATGTCCACGGACCCGCCCGGCGCGAAGGGTGCCACGAGCTTGATCGACCGGCTGGGCCAATCCTGCGCCTGCGCTCCTCCGGCCACCATGGCCACCAGTCCCAGTGCCGCCATCCACTTCTTCAGCATGTCGATTCCTTTCCTCGTTCGTTGAACCCGCACGATACCGCCAATCGTCGCGCGCCTAGAAGACCCCGGGGTAACCCCCGCCGTCAATGAGTATGTTCTGTGCCGTGATGAAGCCGGCGTGCTCCGAGCAGAGGAAGGCGCAGAGCGCGGCGAACTCCTCCGGCCGGCCGAAGCGCCCGGCGGCGTTGGTGGACTCGCGTTCCTTCCATACTGCGTCGAAGGGCTTGCCGCTGCGTTGCGCGAGCGCCTGCCCGTACGCGAGCTGGGTCTCGGTGGCGAAGATCCCGGTGAGCATCGCATTGGCCGTCACGTTGTGGCGCACGCCCTCGCGACCGATGCCGTTCAGGAAGCCGGCGAGCCCCAGGCGCGGGCTCACCGAGAGCATGTGCTCCAGACGCGGCTCCTTCACGAAGCGCGACGTCACCGCGACGATCCGCCCGAAGCGGCGTGCCATCATCCCATCGACCACGCCCGTGATGAGCTCGATGGGCGAGAGCATCATGGCGTCGAGGGCGCGCACCCAGTCCTCGTGGGACCAGCGGCGGAAGTCGGGGTTTTCATCCGGCCAGGCGCCGTTGTGCACGAGGATGTCGGGGTCGTTGCAGGCCGCGAGGAGGCGGCGCCGGCCCTCGCTCGCGGCGAGGTCGGCGGCGACGGTCCCGACCTCGACCCCGCTTGCGGCGCGGATTTCCTCCGCGCAGGCCTCCAGCGCCGCGGGGTCGCGTGCCGCGAGCACGAGGTTCACTCCTTCGGCCGCCAGGCGCGCCGCGCAGGCCTTGCCGAGCCCGCGGCTTGCGCCGCAGACGATCGCCTTCCTGCCCCGAATGCCCAGATCCATCGCACCTCCGTCGCCGCCTACGCCGACACTGTACCGAAGTCCGCGCGGTGGCGGCTCGGGGACGCTACCATACGCCGACCGGCCATCGGCACAGGGGGACCAGGATGCAGTACGTGAATCTCGGCGCATGCGGCCTCAGGGTCTCGCGCATCGCGCTCGGCATGATGACCTTCGGCACGACGGAGTGGCGCCCGTGGATCCGCGACGAGGAAACGGCGCGCGACGTGGTGAAGAAGGCCGTGGAGCTCGGCATCAACGTCTTCGACACGGCCGACATGTATTCCGCCGGCCTGTCGGAGGAGATCACGGGACGGGTGCTGCGCGAGTTCGCGCGGCGCGAGGAGATCGTCATCGCCACCAAGGTCTTCCACCCCGTGGACCTGGCCTTCAAGGGCGCGGTGGCGTCGGGTCCGAAGCCCGCCTACCGGCCCAACGTGAGCGGGCTTTCGAGGAAGCACATCCTGGACGCCGTCGACGCGAGCCTCCGGCGGCTGGGAACGGACTACATCGACCTCTACCAGATCCATCGCTTCGATGCCGCCACCCCGGTGGAGGAAACGATGGCCGCACTCGACGATGTCGTGCGCGCCGGCAAGGTGCGCTATCTCGGCGCCTCCAGCATGTGGGCGTGGCAGTTCGCCAAGCTGCAGCGCGCGGCCGAGCGCAGCGGCGGGGCGAAGTTCGTGTCGATGCAGAACCACTACAACCTCGCCTATCGCGAGGAGGAGCGCGAGATGATTCCCTACTGCCGCGACACCGGCGTGGGCGTGATCCCGTGGAGTCCGCTGGCGCGCGGCTTCCTGGCCGGCAACCGGTCGCGCGAAGACCGCGCGGGCGGGGGCGATTCGCGCGCCCGCACCGACGATCTCGCGCAGAAGTACTACTACCAGGACATGGATTTCGACGTGGTCGAGGCTCTCGCGGCGCGCGCGAAGCTGCTGGGCGTCTCCAATGCCACGCTCGCCTACGCGTGGCTGCTCGCCCGCCCCGGCGTGACCGCACCGCTGGTGGGCGCGAGCAAGCCGTGGCAGCTCGAGGAAGCCGTGAAGGCGCTGGAGATCACGCTCAAGCCGGAGGACGTGGCCGCGCTCGAGGCGCCCTACCGGCCGCACCCGGTGATCGGCCACGCCTGAATTCGCCGGGGGGTGAGGCCGGAGGGCGTTCCGGTATGCTCTCTCGCACCTTGAAGTCGCACGACTACTCCGCCGTCTTCCGCGACCGCCGCCTCGCGGTCATCCTGCTGCTCGGATTCTCCTCGGGCCTGCCTCTCGCGCTGACCGGCGGCACGCTGCAGGCGTGGATGACGGTCGAGGGCGTCGACCTTTCCACCATCGGCATCTTCACGCTGGTGGGGCTGCCCTACACGTGGAAGTTCCTCTGGTCGCCGCTGATGGACCGCTACGTGCCGCCTTTCCTGGGTCGCAGGCGCGGGTGGCTGTTCGTGACGCAACTCGCGCTGGCCGCCGGCATCGCGGCGATGGCCTTCGCTTCGCCGAAGGCCGATCTCGCCTGGCTCGCATTGCTGGCGGTCCTCGTGGCGTTCTGCTCCGCGTCCCAGGACATCGTCTTCGACGCGTACCGCACCGATGTGTCGGCAACCGAGCAGCGCGGGCTCGCGGCGGCGTTCACCGTCGTGGGCTATCGCATCGCCATGCTGACCTCGGGCGCGGCTGCGCTGGTCCTCGTCGGCGGGTCCGGGTTCATTCCGGCGCTGGGCTGGCAGAACACCTACCTGGTCATGGCCGCGTTGATGGGCGTGGGCGCGATCGCCACGCTGTGGGGGCCGGAGCCGCAGGTCGTGGCGCCGCCGCCGCGCACGCTCGACGAGGCCGTGTGGGCGCCGCTGCGCGAGTTCTTCTCGCGGCCCGGCGCGTGGGTGCTGCTGATCCTCATCGTGCTCTACAAGCTCGGCGATGCCTTCGCGGGCTCCCTCACCACCGCGTTCCTGCTTCGGGGCGTGGGCTTCTCGCTGGACGACGTCGGCTACGTGAACAAGGGCATGGGCCTCGCGGCGACGATCTTCGGCGCCCTCTTCGGCGGCGCGCTCATGGTGCGACTCGGCCTGTACCGCGCGCTCATGGCCTTCGGCATCCTGCAAGCCGTCTCCAATCTCGCGTTCATGGCGCTGGCGGCCGCCGGCAAGAGCTGGCCGCTCATGATCTTCGCCGTGGGCTTCGAGAACCTCTGCGGGGGGATGGGTACGGCCGCCTTCGTCGCGCTCCTCATGGCGCTGTGCGACCACCGCTTCACCGCAACCCAGTACGCGCTGCTCTCCGCACTGGCCGCATTCGGGCGCGTCTACGTCGGGCCGGCGGCGGGCTACGCGACCGACCCGAAGTTTCTCGGCCTCACCTGGACCGTCTTCTTCTTCCTTACCTTCCTGATCGCGCTCCCGGGCCTCGCCCTCCTGTGGTGGAAGCGCGAGTCCCTCGCGAAGCTCGGATAGCGGGACGGTTCTCCGGGACGGTTCCGGAGAACCGTCCCCAAAACCTGTCCCGGTCCGGTTGACTTCGGGATCAGGAAGATTCAAAATGGAGCCATCAGCATCCATTATGGAGCCATCGTGGCTGTCAACCTGTCGGTGAAGAACGTCCCCGAGACGCTGGCGGCGAAGCTGCGCGCCCGTGCTGGGCGCAATCATCGCTCGTTGCAGGGAGAGCTGATGGCCATCCTCGAGGCCGCCGCAGGCGAAGCGGCAGCCGGGCGCACCGGCTCCCCCAGTGTCGCCTACGAAGCCGGCGCGGTCCCTGGCGAAAGGGACAGCCTCCTCGATCGTCTGACGGCGATCGCCGGCGACCGCGGCATCGACACCACGACGCGGCTCACGCGCGAGCAGGCGCACGATCGCCGGCGGTTGCGCAAGTCGGGAACCTGAACATGGCGGTCGCCCACTGCCTCGATACGAACGTCCTGTTGTATGCGTTCTCGAAGGCCCCGCGCGACGCAGGCAAGGCGCGCATCGCGCAGCAATGGATCGCGCGCGAAGACTGGGGCGTCACCGTCCAGGTGTTGCAGGAGTTCTACGTGAATGCCGTGCGCGTGCCCGACAAGGGCTCGCCAGGTCGTACCTCGGGTTTGCTGCGCCACGACGAAGCGCTGGCCATGATTGCGGAAATCGCCGACAGCCGGCCCGTCGGCATCACGGACCTCCCGCTGTTGCGCCTGGCGCTGCAGCTGAAGAGCCGCTACGGCATCGCCTACTGGGATGCCGCGGTGATCGCCGGTGCCCGCAGGATGGGTGCGGGAATCCTCGTGAGCGAGGACCTCGCCGCGGGCCAGGACTACGGCGGCGTGCGCGTTTTCAATCCATTTTCCGCCGGCTGAGGCCTCACGCCGCCGCCGGACGGGAGGGGCTCTTCGACGTGAGCGCGGCCGCCGCGAGCAGCAGCCCCGCCGTCAGCCACAGCGTCCCCGGCGCCCAGGCGAGCAGCGGCTTCCAGGCGGACTGCTGTGGCACCTGCGCGATCACGAGCGCGATGCGCGTGAAGGCGGCCACGGCCAAGAGCGACCACAACGCGCCGGTGACGAATCCCTCGCGTCCGGTGCGGCCCATGGCGAGTGCCGCGGCCAGCGCGCTCATCATCACGCACCCCCACCCGGCGCCGGCGAAGAACTGCGCGCCGACCAGCACGGGCAGCGAACCGGCCATGGAGGTGGCCACCGCGGCAAGCCCGCCGACGGCGGAGCCGACTGCCATCATCGCCATGCCCCCGAGCCGCTTCGTCGCGAAGGAGGCGGGCAGGATCAGCAGGTTGAAGCCGATCCAGAACACCGGCATGAGGTATTCGAGATCGGCGGGCTTCGCGAAGCGCAGGAAGTTGGGCGCCGCATTGAGCGCGAAGTGGACCTGGAACCCCAGCCCGAGGAACGCAATCGCGGCGAGGAATAGCACCACGGGCTTGCCGCGCAGGGGATCGCCCGCCTGGGGTTCGCGCGGCGCGGGGTTGGGGTTGGACCGGATCGCGCGCGTCATCACCACGGTCGCCGCGGCGAGCGCGATCGAGGAGAGTACAAAGGGCAGGCGCGGATCGGCGTTGCGCAGGGTGACCGCGAGGTAAGGCGCGACGGCGCCCGCGATGCCGACGCCCAGCAGGAAGAGCGCGGAGGCCCAGGGCTGCGCCGGGCCGGGCGTGTGCCTGCCGATGAGCACCCAGGGCGGCGCGCGCAGCGCCGACGAGGAGGCCGACCAGACCACCGTCACCGCGATGAGCAACGCGGGGGAGCCGGCCGGCGCCACCAGCGGCAGCAGGATGAATGCCCCGCAGGACAGGAGGGTGACGAACACCACGGTGTTGGCCAGCTTCTCCACCGCGCCCGCCATGCGGTCGGCCATCGTTCCCATGGTCCAGTCCATCACCGCGAAGACGAGCTGGTCCGCCAGCAGCAGCCAGGGCACCCATTGCTTCGCGAGGCCCGCCTGCGCCGCAAGCTGCGGCAAGTAGATCACGTAGACCGTCCAGCCCAGGGCGAGGAACAGTTGTACCCAGAGCCCGGCGAAGGCCACGCTACCCCCGGCGCCGGAAGCGGAAGACGCCGAGGCTCCCGAACAGGTTGGGCAATGTCTCGACGATCTGCCCTTCGTGCAGCACGCGCTCGTCGAGGATCTCCGCCCCTACCTTCACGCACAGCGCCTCGAAGTCCTTCACCGTGCACAGGTGGATGTTGGGCGTGTCGTACCACTCGTAGGGGAGCGACTCCGACACCGGCATGCGCCCTCGCAGGATGGCGAGGCGGTGCTTCCAGAAGCCGAAATTCGGGAAGGTGACGATGCCTTCGCGCCCGACGCGCAGCATCTCCGCGAGGATCAGGTCCGAGCGGCGCATCGCCTGCAGCGTCTGCGAGAGGATGACGAAGTCGAAGGCGTCGTCCTCGAAGGCCGAGAGCCCGCTCTCCAGGTCCATCTGGATCACGTTGACGCCGTGTCCCACCGCGGCCAGCACGCGGTCGGGGTCGATCTCCACGCCATAGCCCTTCACGCCGCGTGTCGCCGCCAGTCCCGCCAGCAGTTCGCCGTCGCCGCAGCCGAGGTCGAGCACGCGCGCGCCTTCCGGTATCCAGGAGGCAATGAGGTCGAATTCGAAGCGCGGGGTCATGGTTTCCGGCCCCCCGCGTAACCCTTCATTTCCTCGAGCTCGGTGCCGCCGACGATGAGGGGCCGCGTGCGCTTCCCCGCGCCCACTTCGGCGGCCACGTTGTCCAGGTAGGCCGCCACGATCTGGTGATACTGCGCATCGTCCAGCAGGAAGGCGTCGTGGCCGTGCGGCGCGTCGATCTCCGCGTAGGTGACGTTCTTGTTGCCTTTCACCAGCGCCTGCACGATCTCTCGCGAGCGTTCCGGCGGAAAGCGCCAGTCGCTCGTGAAGGAGGCGACGAGAAACCCCGCCTTCGCCGCCGCCAGGGCCTTGGCGAAGTCGCCGCCCGTCTCGCGCGCCGGGTCGAAGTAGTCGAGCGCCTTGGTCATGATGAGGTAGGTGTTGGCGTCGAAGGTCTGCGCGAACTTGTCGCCCTGGTAGCGCAGGTAGGACTCGATCTCGAATTCCACGTCGTAGTGGAAGCCGTAGTCGTCGCCCTTGATGTCGCGCCCGAACTTCTCGCCGAGGAGGTCCTCGGAAAGGTAGGTGATGTGGCCGAGCATGCGCGCGAGCTTGAGTCCGCGCGCCGGCACCGTCTTCATGGCGTAGAAGTTGCCGCCGTGGAAGTCGGGGTCGGAGACGATCGCCTGGCGCGCCACGTCGTTGAAGGCGATGTTCTGCGTCGAGAGCTTCGGTGCCGCCGCGATCACGATCGCATGCGCGATGCGCTCCGGGAAGTCGAGCGTCCACTGCAGCGCCTGCATGCCGCCCAGCGACCCGCCCATGGCCACGGCGAGCCGCTCGATGCCCAGGCGGTCCATGAGGCGCGCCTGGGAGGCGACCCAATCCTCCACCGTGACGAGCGGGAATCCGGCGCCATAGGGCTGCCCCGTGGAGCGGTCGATGGTCGCGGGCCCCGTGGAGCCATGGCAGCCGCCGAGGTTGTTCACGCCGATCACGAAGAAGCGCTCGGTGTCGATCGCCTTGCCGGGGCCCACCATGTTGTCCCACCAGCCGACCTTCTTCACCTCGCCGGGGCTCACTCCCGCGACGTGGTGGTTGCCGGAGAGGGCATGGCAGACGAGGACGGCGTTGGAGCGCTCGGCGTTGAGCGTTCCATAGGTCTCGTAGACGAGCTCGTAGGAGGCGAGCGTCTTGCCTCCCTTGAGGATCAGGGGCTCGAGGAAACCGGCGCGCTGCGGCGCGACTTCTCCCACGGAACCGGTGGCGGTGGCGTTCATTGCGTCGTCCGAAAAATGCAAAACCCGACCGGCTATCGCTCGGGTCGGGTTCTCTTCGGAGACCTGCCTTTCGCTTTAGCCGTATTTGTTTCGCGCCCGCAAGCTGAAGCTCAAATCGGCGCGTGGGGGGGATTATACGGGGCCGCCGGCGTGGCGGACAATCGGTCCCCGCCCCGCTCTGGTATCGTGACCGCTGCCCACGGACGGACACGGAGAGCGCCATGACGCACGACCGCACGATGACCCTGCACTTCAACGACGGCTCGAAGATCCAGTTCGAGTTTCCCGAGCAGGCCCCGAATTCGGCCGCCAAGCAGATCAAGCTCGCCGATTTCATGACCAGCAAGCATGTCGTGATCGAGGCCGAAGGCAGCGTCCTCCTGTTCCCCATCGGCAACATCAAGTACATCCAGCTGAACGCGTTCTATTCCACGCCGGGCAAGTTCCCGGGGCTGCCGAAGCACACGATCACCGGCGCACGCATCGTCGGCTGACTGTAAAATCGCCCTTTTTGGCGAAATCCCCCTTCCGGAGACCAGCATGAGACGCAACGCGGTTCGCCCCTATCCCCTCGCCCT
>CAZOIB010000387.1:0-23640 GCA_964579785.1 uncultured Lysobacter sp.
GCCACCTACATCGGCTGGCTGCTGCACGGCACGCGCGGCGGCATCGCGGCCGGGATGCTCTTCGTGCTCCCCTCCCTCGCGATCCTGATCGCCCTGTCCTGGCTCTACATGGCGTTCGGCACCACGCCCGTGGCCGCCGCCCTCCTCGCAGGCGTGAAGCCTGCCGTCGTCGCCATCGTGACGGCAGCGACCATCCGCATCGGCTCCCGAGCCCTGCGCCATGCTTTCCACGTCGCCATCGCGCTGGCCGCGTTCGTGGCACTCGCGGTGCTGTCGGCGCCCTTTCCCGTGGTGATCGCCGGCGCCGCGCTGCTCGGAGTGGCGGGCCGGCGCTTTGCTCCGCATGCCACGCACGGGGTGCACGCTTCCGGTGCGCCCCACCTCCCGTGCCTCATCGACGACACATCTCCTGCGCCGGCGCACGCCGTTCCTTCGGGCTGGAAGTTGGCCACGGTTGCCGCCACGGGAATCATGCTGTGGGTTCTTCCCTTCGCGTGGCTCGTCCATGCCTTCGGCGCGCAGAGCGACTACACGCACATGGCGCGCTTCTTCACGCAGGCCGCCCTGGTGACATTCGGCGGGGCCTACGCGGTGCTCCCGTACGTGGTCGAGAGCGCGGTGGACCGGTTCGGCTGGGCGACCATGGCACAGATGATCGACGGCCTGGCGCTGGGCGAGACGACGCCCGGGCCGCTCATCATGCTGGTGGCGTTCGTCGGGTTCGTCGGCGGCTGGACGAAAGCCACGCTGGGACCCGAGGCGCTCGCGCTGGCGGGCATTGCCGGTGCCGTCGTGGCGACGTGGTTCACGTTCCTGCCCTCGTTCGTGTTCATCCTCGCCGGCGGCCCTTATGTCGAGCGTTCGCGCGACGACGTCCACCTCGAGGGACCGCTCTCGGCGATCACCGCCGCCGTGGTGGGCGTGATCGCGAGCCTCGCCGTGTTCTTCGCGTGGCACGTGTTCTGGCCGGGCGCGAGCGCGGCGACCCCCTTCGCGCGGGGAGTGGACGTCCCCTCGGTCCTGATCGCCGCGATCGCGCTGGTCCTGCTGGTGCGGTACCGCGCAAGCGTGATCGCCGTCATCGTGGCTGCGGCACTGGCCGGAGCGGCCCTCGGGGCGCTATCCCCGTAGAACGGATCCCCGGAGGTGCGGCGGATTCAAGGCAGATCGGAGAGCGCCGCCGGCTTCGCGATGCCGAAGCCCTGCGCATAGTCGACGCCGTACTCGCGCAGCTTCGCCAGGGTCGCGTCGCTTTCGACGAACTCGGCGATGGTGCGGCGGCTGGTGCTCCGGGCCACGCGCGCGATGGCTTTCAGCTTGATCAGGTCCATGGGGTTGCGCGTGAGGCCCAGGACGATGTCCCCGTCGATCTTGAGGTAGTCGACCTTCAGGTGCCTGAGCAGGCCGAAGGAGGTCGCGGTCTTGCCGAAGCCGCAGAGGATGGTGCCGCACCCCGCCTCGGCGAGCCTCGTGACCAGGCGCGCCGACTCCTCTCGATGAGTCAGCGCGTCGGCTTCCTGGATCTCGAAGCACAGGAGCGCGCCCTTCAGCGCGTGCCGGCGCAGCTCGCCGGCGACGAAATCGGCGAAGTCCGCCTTGTCCAGCGTCGGCGCCGAGACGTTGATGCTGTAGCGGGCCGCCTGCCGCGCGGGCTTCCCGCCCGCCCATTGCAGGACGCTCTTCACCACCCACTGGTCGAGCTCCGGCAGCAGCCCGTACTCCTCGGCGAGTGGAAGAAAGGCGCCCGGCGGCATGAGGCCTTCCTCCTCCTCGCGCAGGCGCAGGAGGATCTCGTGGAACGGGACCTCCTTCGCCCCGGGGACGACGGGAGCGATGGCCTGGCGGTAAAGGCAGAACTCGTCGTTGTCGAGCGCGGCCCGCAGCCGGTCGCCGGCCCTGACCCAGTCCGTGAGTTCCTCGCGCATCGTGTCGACGAAGATCAGCCGTTCCCGGTCGGCCTCGCCTGTCCCGCCCGCGCCTGCGATTGCCGGAGCACCCGGTTGCGCCGGCACGGCCTGGGCAGGCGCTGCCGTCGCGGCCAGGTCCGCCGGGAACGGCATTGCCGGAACTCCGGGTTGCATCCTGTCAGTCGCCACCTCGAGCGCGGTGACGTCGCTCTGGACGATGAACGCCCCGACGATGGCGCCATCCCCGCCCGCATGCGGCACGAACTCGGTGAAGAGCTGCAGCAGCTGACCGTTGCGCAACTCGTGCGTGCGTCGCTGTTGCGCCAGGCGGCCCGCCAGGGCGGCCTCGAAGCCGGACTTCATCTGCGCGAAGGTGGTCGCGCCGACGACGTCGCGCAGATGGTGACCATTGATCACCTCGCGCCGGGCGTGCAGCCAGTAGCGGAACGCCTGGTTGTGGCAGCGCACGATGCCGTCGGCCGCCACGTACGCGATCATCACCGGCAGTTCCTCGTCGAAGTAGTGCACGCTCTCGCGCAGGTTTTCGAGCGTCTCCTCGGCGTAGGTGAGCCTGTTGAGCAGGACAATGGCGGCCGCCAGGAGGATGCCCGACAGGAACGCGACCCACGGAAGGTCGAACCAGGTGAAGAAGATCGCCGTGACCAGCACGATTCCCGTGGCGAAAATGCTGGCCAGGCCCGCGAACGGGTTGATCCTTCTGAATATCGCGCGTGCTCCCATGTCGTCCTTTACTCGCCGTACTTCTCCGTGATCGCCCGCCGGATGTCCTCATGCGATGCCAGCGCCGGGATGACCCGTTTCCGCGTGACGAAGGCCAGATCGTCCAGCGCGCGGGCGTCCAGCGGATCCTCGAGGGCGACGACGAGCGCGTCCTCGTTCGTGCACAGCGGCATGAGCCGATGCCTGCGCGCGAGGCTCGCGTCGACGAGCCGCACCGCCTCCGGGTCGAAGTCGAATTCCGCCAGTCCGACGAACGGGATGCCCAGCTTCCTCGCGAGGACGTCCCTCAGGGCGCCTTCTTCCACCAGCCCCATGCCGAGAAGGATCCTGCCCAGCGGCACGCGACGATCCTCCCGCTGGCGCGCCAGCGCGGCCTCGAGTTGCTGCGGGTTGACCAGCCCCAGCTGCAGCAGCACCTCGCCCAGGCGGAGCATCGGCTTGCCCTCCTGGTGCCCGATGGCCAGGGCGAGTTGCGCCTGCGAGACCACGCGGTTGTCGAGGAGGTAGTCGCCGATGCGCTGTCTGCGCAACTCGCGCTGCCGCTCCAGGGCAGCCTCGACTTCTTCCCGCTTGACCAGCCTTTCCTCGACCAGGATCTCGCCGATGGGCAGGCCTATCCGGTACTGCCGCAGGGCCTGCCGGGGATAGAAGTGGCGCTGGATCCTGTCCTCCTCCGTTGGGACGAAAAGGAACAGACCCTGCCGCGTGTTCACGTACCCGGCGGTTTCGCCGGCGACCACCTCGTCGTCCAGGAATTGGACCGAAAACTCCTGCCGTTGCGAGGGACGGAACAGATCCACGGCCCGCTCCTCCAGCGGCGTCCTTTGCATCCCGATGCGCAGCTTGCGCTGCAGGCGCGCGCTCCTCACCAGTTCCAGTTCGAGCGTGCGGCTTGCCGATGCATCGTCGGGCAGGACGGTCAGGCACGATTCCGAAAGCGCGAAGCCGGCCAGCCTGCCCTTTATCCGGTCGCCGTTGCGCAGCTGCACCAGGCATTCCTCCGGCCCGACGTACTTGTCGCCATCCACGACGGCAAAGTACGGCGGCATCGGCCACTCGAATAGGCTGCCCATCTTCATCTCCTCCCGGATACTACAGTCGGCAGATTACCGCACCCTGCGCAAGCGCCTGATATCACCCCAGACGGTCGGAACCTGATCCAGGGGGGACCCCGATGTCCTCGGCAATGGGCCCCGGCACCCGGCCCGCGCAGGCGCTTTGGCGCACAATTGCAGCGACGTCCCGTCGTACCGAGGAGAGGTGCCGCGAGGCAACTGCACCGACACCTGAGGAGACGCAAACATGAATGACAAGCAGGCGCTCCTGGCGCTGCTCCTGCCCAAGGCAGTGCTCAGGCCCCAGACTCCCGAAGCGGAACGTGCCGTTCCCGATGGCTTGCTCGAAGCCGGGGTGATAGCGATCCGCGGCTTTCCGTTCCGGATCGGCCGCGAGTCGCGCGGGACGATGGTCAACGGCGAGTTCCACCGGATCGAGCGGCCCAGGCCCGCCGTCTGGAGACCGAACAACGACCTGTACCTTATCGACGCCGGCGACTTGCTGCACGTCTCGCGCGAGCACTGCCAGATCGAGCGCACGGGGGACGGCTACGTGCTGGTCGATCGCGGCAGCGCCTGCGGGATTGCGGTGGGCAACGCCCACGTCGGAGGCGGCCATTCGGCCGCGCACCCCAGCCTGCCGCTCAAGGACGGCGACACGATCGGCATCGGCACGGCGGCCACGCCGTACCTCTACACTTTCATCACGGATCTGGACTAGACCCTCGTTCTCGAGGCGGTGCTTCAGCGCCGGGCAGGCGGAGCTGGGTCGGCGGGCTTTCCGGCGAAGAGGGGGAAGAACGCGCGGTCGACCGCCAGCAGGTGGCGGGCGACGACATCCTGCGCGAGAAACTCGACCACGGATCCGAGGTCGGCCTGTCCCGATTCCACGCGGACCTTCAGGTAATCGGCGCGGCGCAGGAGCCCGGCATGAGCACGTTTGTGCTGCTCGAGGTCGGCATAGCGATGCTCGGCGAGTATCGCCTCCTCGTCCGCAAAGTGCTTCGCCACATGCGTGAGCAGCGCCCCGAGCGCCGACCGGAAGCGCGCCGGCTCGGCCTGGCCATGGGCCGCGGCGTCGATGAGCACGTTGGCCAGGCCGAACAGCTCCCGGTGCTCCGTGTCGATGGTCGGATCTCCGCACTCGAACGCTTCCTGCCAGGCCAGATGCAGGGCCGAGACTCCGGCCTGCTTCGCCCAGGCGTCGGAATTGCCGCGGCGATCTACGACGACCCGATCGCGTCCGCCTTCCTTGGCGGCATAGAGGGCCTGGTCGAGGCGTTGGAACCATGCCGCCGGTGGCTCCATGCCCAGGTGCTCGGCGACGCCGAGGCTGATCGCGACGGAACCGACGCCGCGGAAGGAATGCGCGGCAACGGCGCTGCGCAGGTTCTCCGCCAGGCGCTCGGCGCCCCGGTAGCCGTGGGTGGCGGCGAGCACCGCGAACTCCTCGCCACCCCAGCGGAACAGGAAGTCCGAGGCGCGAATCCTCGACTGCACGAGCTGCACCAGCTCGCGCAGCACCGCATCGCCGATGTCGTGGCCATGGCAGTCGTTGATCGCCTTGAAATGATCGATGTCGAGCAGCACCAGGGACACCGGCTGGCGGCAGGCGAGGCTGCGGGCGAGTTCGACTTCGATCACCCGGTCGAAATGGGCGCGATTCCAGGCGCCGGTGAGATGGTCGGTGGAGGCGAGCTGCTCGAGCTCGGAGATGCGGCCGCGCAGCCGCGTCACTTCATCCTCGGGTTCCGGCGCGCCCCCGCCATCGAGAATCAACAGCGTCAGGTCCGGCATGCGGATGAGACGGGCGTGAACCTCGATCGCCTCCTTGCGTCCGGGCGACCGCAACTCGACCATGCAATCGCCGTTTCCCCCGCGCGCACCGTCGGCACCGGCTTTCGGCACCACGCTGGCGGCACCGAAGCGAGCCAGAAGGGCCGCATTCACGCTCACGAGGGCGCCGGCGTGGTTCAAGAGGGCCAGCGGCGCGGGAAACTGCATGAAAGCCTGGAGGATCTCCTTGCCCTCCGGCGCACTCGACAGCGGCGATTCGCAACGATTGCTGTTCATCGGAATGGCGGGCAACGCTAATCGTCGGCAGTCCAGCTCCCCGACTTTCCGCCTTCCTTCTCGAGGAGACGGATATCGCCCATGATCATGCCACGGTCCGCCGCCTTGCACATGTCGTAGATGGTGAGGAGAGCCACGTTGACGGCGGTCAGGGCTTCCATCTCCACGCCCGTCCGGCCGCGGCACTCGGCACTGGCACGGCACTCCACCCGGGAAGCCTGGGCGTCGACCGTGAACTGCACTTCCACGGCGGTCAATGCGATCGGGTGGCAGAGCGGAATCAGTTCCCAGGTGCGCTTGGCCGCCTGGATCGCCGCGATGCGCGCCACTCCCAGGACGTCCCCCTTCTTGGCCGTCCCGGAGGCGATGAGTGCCAGCGTCTCCGGGCGCATGCGGATGACGCCCGCGGCGAGCGCGCGCCGCGCCGTTTCGTCCTTGGCCCCGACGTCGACCATCCACGCGCGGCCGCCCGCGTCGAAATGGGTGAGCTTTTCGGTCATAATTCGTTACTCCGGATGCGGCGAACCATTGCCGTCGCCGCGTGTCCCAAAGTATCCATGAAATCGTTCCCGCCCGCTCCGGATCGGCCCTGACCCCCATGCTGCGCCGCCTCGTCGCCCTCGCCGTCTGTGCCGCCCTGCTGCCGGCGCACGCGCAGGGACTTCCCGACCTCGGCGATGCGTCGGACGCCGTGCTCTCCGACAAGCAGGAGCGCACCATCGGCAACCGCGTCATGCGCGAGGTGCGCATCGACCCGGCGTACGTCGACGACCCGGAGATCTCCGACTACGTGAAGGTCCTCGGCAATCGCCTGCTGGGTGCGGCCGACGCGCCGCGCCGCCCGATCGAGTTCTTCGTCGTGCAGGACGACGCCGTCAACGCCTTCGCCCTCATCGGCGGCCACATCGGCCTGCACACGGGCCTCATCCTCCTCACGCGCAACGAAAGCGAGCTGGCCGGCGTGGTGGGCCACGAAATCGCGCACATCCTGCAACGCCACCAGTCGCGCCTCTACCAGGGGCAGGGCAAGTACCAGCTCGCCTCGCTGGCCGCGCTCGCGCTCGCCATCCTCGCCTCCCGCGGCGGCGGCTCGCAATCCGGGCAGATTGCCGAGGCGGCGATGGTGACCGGAAGCGCCATCGCCATCCAGGGCCAGCTCGACTACACGCGCGAGCACGAACGCGAGGCCGACCGCGTCGGCGTCACCCTTGTCGATCGCGGCGGCTACGACCCGCGCGGCATGGTGAGCTTCTTCGAGCGCATGCAGCGCGCCAACCGCCTGAACGAATTCAAGAGCGCGCCCACGTACCTGCGCACCCACCCGCTGACGGTCGAGCGCATCGCCGACATGCAGAGCCGGGTGGAGAGCATGCCCGCGCGCCTCGTCCCGGACAGCTTCGACTACCGCCTCGCCCGCGCCAAGCTGCGCGCCGCCTCGGGATCGGCCACGGATGCCGTCGCCCACTTCCGCGACCAGCTTGCCGACCGCACGGTGTTGCGCGCCCGCGAGGACGTCTACGGCCTCGCCCTCGCCCTGCGGCGCCTGCGCGAATTCGCGCCGGCCGAGAAGGAGCTCGCCACCATCCGCGCCGGGGAGGGCAACCACCCGGCCTTCGAATGGCTCGCCGCGCAGCTGCAGGCCGACCAGGGACGCACCGATGCCGCGCTCGAAACCTATCGCGCCGCGCTCGCGGCGTTCCCGCACTACCGCGGTCTCGTGTACGGCTATGCGCAGCTGCTACTCGAGGCCGGCCGGAAGGACGAGGCCATCGCCTGGCTCGACGAGAAGGTCCGCGCGACGCCGGACGATGCCAAGCTCTACGAACTGCAGTCGCGCGCCTTCGCCGCGGCCGGCAAGCGCCTCGCCCAGCACCGCGCGCAGGCCGAGGCCTACTATCGCCGCGGCAACCTCGCCGCCGCAGTGGGCCAGCTCGAGATCGCGACGCGGGAGCGCGGCAGCGACTTCTACGAGCTCTCCATCGTCGACGCCCGACTGCGCGAGCTGCGCTCCCAGCTCGAGAACGAGCGCGAGGCCGAGAAGGCCTTGAAGCTGGGCTGATGCCGCTCCCCTTCCGCCTCGTTGCCGCGGCCGGAGTCTTCGCGGCGGGTGCCGCGTGGGGGCAGTCCGCGACGGGCCGCGAGATCTTCCTGAGGCCCGACCTCGGCAACTGCATCGCCTGCCACCAGGTGAGCGATGCGGCCGGCCCCGCCGTGCGCTCCGACGTGGGACCGCGCCTCGACGCCGCGCGCCTCAAGGGCTGGAACCGCGACCGCCTGCGCGTCCTCATCGAGGACCCCACGCGCGCCCATCCCGAGACGGTGATGCCTCCCTACGGGCGCCACCGGCTGCTCGATCCCGGCGAGATCGAACGCGTCATCGACTACCTCCATGCGCTGCCCTGACCGTCGCGCCTTTGCCGGCGTCCTGATGGCCCTTGCCATCGCCGCGCCGCTGCGGGCCGATGCCAATGCGGAGAAGACTCGCGCCGAGCTCGCGGCAGGCTTGCGCGAGCGTTTTCCCGCCGTCACGCCCGCCGATCTTGCCGGGGGCTCCGCGGCCTTCGATCCCCTGCGCAAGGCCGAGGCCGAGCGCATGAAGCCGGTTCCCGGCGCCGCCGAGGCCATCGAGGCGGGCCGCCGCATCTGGACGCAGAAGTTCGCCAAGGGACGCTCGCTGGCCGGCTGCTTTCCCAACGGCGGGCGGCGCATCGCGGCGGGCTATCCCCAGTACGACCAGCGCCTGAAGCGGGTGGTGACCCTGGAGACCGCCATCAACCAGTGCCTGAAGACCCACGGGCAGCCTCTCCTGGACGCCGGCGACCCCGCCACGATGGGCGTGGTCCTCGCCTACCTGCGCTCTCTCGCCGATGGCCAGAAGGTGGCCATCCGCGTGGCCACGCCGCAGGCCGAGCAACGCTTCGAGGAGGGCCGGCGCACCTATTTCACGCGCCTGGGCCAGCAGAACTACGCGTGCGCGTCCTGCCACGTGCGGCACGCGGGAAGCTACTTCGGCGATGCGGCCATTCCTGCCGCTACCGGCGCGGCGGCCGCCTGGCCCCACTTGCGCGACGGCCGCGCGGAGTCGCTGCAGATGCGCATCCGCGATTGCCTCGAGCGCATGGGAGCCGCGCCCTTCCCGGCCGGGTCCGACGAGCTGGCGCACCTCGAGTATTTCCTTTCCTACCTGTCCAACGGCCTCACGATCCGCGCCAACGCGTGGCGGCCGGGACCGAAACCATGACCAGCAAACTCCTGCGCGCGCGCGTCCTCGTCCCCCTGCTCCTCCTCGCCGCCGCCGGCGGCGGCTACGCCTGGTGGAGAAACCAGGCAGAGAGCGCGCCGGCAGAACGCTGGCGCCTCGAGACGGTCGACAAGGGCGATGTCATCCAGGTGATCTCGGCCAACGGCAACGTCAATCCCGTCACCTCGGTCAACGTCGGCACGCAGGTGTCGGGCACCCTCATCCGGCTGCACGCGGACTTCAACAGCCTCGTGAAGGAAGGGCAGCTCCTCGCCGAGCTCGATCCGGCGCTCTTCAACGCCGCCCTCGCCCAGAGCGAGGCCAACCTCAACAGCGCACGCGCCTCGCTGCGCCTGGCGGAAACGAAGGAGGCGCGCACCCGCTCCCTCGTGGGCAAGGGCTTCATCTCGCAGGCGGAGCTCGACATCGCGGTGAAGGAACTGGAGGCCGCGCAGGCGCAGGTCGAGCTCGTGCGAGCCCAGGTGGCCCGCGACCAGACCAACCTGCGCTACACGGTGATCCGCTCGCCGATCTCCGGCATCGTCGTCGCGCGCAACGTCGAGCTCGGCCAGACCGTGGCCGCGAGCTTCAACACGCCCACGCTCTTCCAGATCGCCAGGGACTTGGCGCAGATGCAGATCGAGACGAGCATCGCGGAGGCCGACGTGGGCGGCATCCGGGAGGGGCTCGCCGCCCGCTTCCGCGTCGATGCGTTCCCCGGGCAGTTCTTCACGGGCGTGGTGAAGCAGGTGCGGCTGAATCCCACCATTCAGTCCAACGTCGTGAGCTACACGGTCATCGTCAGCGCCGACAACCCCGAGGGCAAGCTGAAGCCGGGCATGACGGCCTTCGTGCAGGTGACCGCCAACCGCCGCGAAGGCGTGCTGCGCGTGCCGAATGCGGCCCTGCGCTTCCGTCCGCCGGCCGACCCGGCGCAGGCCGGCAAGCCGGGCACGAATGCCAAGGGCACCGGGGTCGGGGGGTCTCCTGCAGGCGGCGGGCGAGACCCGGCGCGCCGAGACGGCACGTCGCGCGTCTACCGCCTCGTCGACGGCAAGCTCACGCCGGTGCAGATCCGCACCGGCATCGCCGATGCGACGTACACCGAGGTGCTGGAGGGCCCCATCGCCGCGGGCGACAAGCTCGTCACGCGCGACATCGGCGGCCAGGGCGGGCCGCAATCGCAGTTGCGGCTGCGCATGTTCTAGGCCCGACGCGATGGCCGGGTCCTTCATCGAGGTCGACAATCTCGGCAAGCAATACGAGGGCGCCGCGCCGGGGACGCCGCCCGCGCTGCAGTCGGTGACGCTCGCGATCGCGCAGGGCGAGTTCGTCGCGGTGATGGGCCCGTCGGGATCGGGCAAGTCGACGTTCATGAACATCGTCGGGCTCCTCGACACGCCGACGGCCGGCGCCTATCGCCTCAATGGCGAGGACGTCGCCGGGCTCGCCACCGACGAGCTCGCGCACGTGCGCAACCGCGTCTTCGGCTTCGTCTTCCAGGGGTTCAACCTGCTCAAGCGCATCACGGCGGCGGAGAACGTCGCGCTGCCCATGGTGTATTCGGGCACCCCGGGTGGCGAGCGCCGCCGGCGCGCGCGGGAACTGCTCGCGAAGCTGGGCCTCGGGGCCTTTCCGGACGTGCTGCCCAATCGCCTCTCCGGCGGCCAGCAGCAGCGCGTGGCCATCGCGCGCGCGCTCGCCAACCGGCCGCAACTGATCCTCGCCGACGAGCCCACGGGCAACCTCGACACGCAGACGAGCAACGAGATCATGTCCCTCTTCACCGAGCTGAACCGGGAGACGGGCGTGACGATCCTCCTCGTCACGCACGAGAACGACATCGCGCAGTACGCCAACCGCCTCATCCGCTTCAAGGACGGGCTCGTGGTGCACGACGGCCCGGTCGTGCACGGGAAGGTGCCGGCGTGAACTTCCTCGCCATCCTGCGCGAAGCCGGCCGCTCGCTCGGGGCCAACAAGCTGCGCACCGGGCTCACCATGCTCGGCATGGTGATCGGCGTGGCGGCGGTCGTGCTCATGCTCGCCGTCGGCACGGGCGCGCAGAACCAGGTGAACCGCGCCGTCACCTCGATGGGCAGCAACCTCCTGGTCATCCTCTCCGGCAGCACCAGTTCCGGGACGCTGCGCTTCGGCTCCGGCAACGCGCCCACGCTCACGACCGGGGACGCGGAGGCCATCGCGCGCCTGCCCGGCGTGCAGGCCGTCGCCCCTACCTTTCCGGGCGGCGCCCAGGTCGCCTACGGCATCAACAACTGGGGCACCCAGGTGCTGGGCGTGACTCCGGAGTACACCTCGGTTCGCGACTGGCCCGTCGAAGCGGGCGAGGCGATCACCGAGACCGACATCCGCAGCTCGACCCGCGTGGCGCTCCTCGGCGCGACCGTCGTCGAGAAGCTCTTCGACAACGAGGATCCGGTCGGCAAGACCATCCGCATCCGCGGCCAGCCCTTCCAGGTGCTCGGCGTGCTGAAGAAGAAGGGGCAGAGCCTCGACGGGCGCGACCAGGACGACTCCATCCTCGTGCCCATCACCACGGCGCAGAGCAAGCTCTTCGGCAACCGCTTCCCGGGCACCGTGCGCTTCATGTTCGTGCAGGCGGTGAGCCAGGAGGCGACCCGGGTCGCCGAAAACGACATCACGCTGCTCCTGCGCCAGCGCCACCGCATCCAGCCCGATGCCGACGATGACTTCACCGTGCGCAACCTCACCCAGGTCGCCGAAGCCGCGTCGGCCACCGCGCGCATCCTGTCGCTGATGCTGGGCGCGATCGGCTCGATCTCGCTCGTCGTGGGCGGCATCGGCATCATGAACATCATGCTGGTGTCGGTGACCGAGCGCACGCGCGAGATCGGCATCCGCATGGCCATCGGCGCGCGCCAGCGCGACGTGCTGTGGCAGTTCCTCGTCGAGGCCCTCATGATCTGCATCGCCGGCGGTCTCGTCGGCATCGCCATCGGCGTGGCCGGCGCCTTCGCGGTCGGCAAGGCCATGCAGATCGAGGTCGCGTTCTCCGCCTGGGTGATGCTCGTCGCGTTCGCCGTTTCGGCGGCCACCGGCGTCTTCTTCGGTTTCTGGCCGGCTCGCCGCGCGGCGAGCCTGCGGCCGGTCGAAGCGCTGCGCTACGAGTAGCGCCTCCTACCAGGGGTTCACGTTCACGAAGCCGACGACGGTCCCGTCCCCGGCATCCAGCAGCACCGAATAGTCGCGGCTGCGTGCCCGCAACGGCAGGTATCGCGTGTCGGCCTCGCGACGGCCGAGCCCCTCGACCACCTCGTCGATGTGGGCCGCGTGCTCCGGATGGCGCCGGCGCAGGTCGGCGAGCGGCCGGGAGCGCTTCAGCGCGCCGGGCGCCTGCCCCTCGTAGGGCACGTAGTGCTGCGGAAAGGTCTGCAGGTCGGCGCCCGCCAGCGCCGACATCATCACGCGCAGCTGTTCATCGGGCTCCGTGGGTTTCACCACCGCAACTGTGCGCGGCCTGCCCCAGGGAACGCCGCGGAATTCCGGCCGGCTGACGCGGGCGAGTTCCTCGTCGCGCAGGTCGTTGGCCGCCACGACGTCGAAGCGATCGATCGTGTACACCATGTAGACGGGCCGCGCCTCGGCCACTACGTAGACTCCATAGGCCAACGCCGCTGCCTGCAGCGTCCCGATGATCGCAAGGTCCAGGCGCAGGAGCGCGACGCGCTTGGCCGGGCTGAAGATGATCAGCGTGACGAGGGGGCCCAGCACCACATCCACGCCGATGATCATCATGGCGAGGTCGGCTCCGCCCATGGCCGTGAAGAACGGCCCCGGATACCACACCAGGAGCATCGTCGATACGACCAGGGCACCCGCAGTCGCGCTGATGCCCAGGTGGAAGGCGGCCGCCTTCCAGCGGCTCACCCTCGTCCTCGCCGACACCGCGCTCATCGCGCTTCGACTTGGACTGCGTTGCGGAAGAACGTGAAGGTGGGATGCTGGCGGCGCGTGCCGGAGAGCCTGGGATCGTACTGCCCCACCAGCTGTCGCGCCTGGGCAAGCTCGCCACGAGCCAGGCGGCCGAGCACGGCCGCTCCATAAAGGTACTCGAGGTCGGCCGCCGCCAGTTCGGGAGTGGCGGCCAGCAAGCCTTCCGCGATGGCCGTCATCTCCCCGGCATCGCGACGGCCGACGGCCCGGAAGAGATCGATCCAGCGGCGCGTGTCCCCGGCGAGGTTGCGGTAGCAAGGCGAACCGGCAACACGATCCCAAACCCCGGCGCTGCCTTCCAGGGGCAGCGAAGCGTTCACGAGGCTCGCCGTCACCAGCACCGAATCCCACGTCTCGCGCAGGTGCGTGGCGTCCTTGCAGTCGATCAGCTGCGTCCTGAAGTTCAGGAGGTGCTGCAGGTGCGGCGTCACTGCCGCGCGCACATCACGCGCCGTGGCCTCCCCCATCAGGAACCGGCGGGCGAATTCCGCCGTCTGGGCATCCCGGACACGCTCGCTCGTCGCCCACTTGAGCGGCAACACCGGCTGCATCCGGCGCCGCGGCTGGCGGTCGAGCATCTCGGTGATCGGCAGCGTGGCGTTGCCGAGGATGAGTAGCTCACGCGCGTCCTGGTTCAGGAAGCGCGCGCGGTCGGCGTGGATGTCCACGATCGGGAAGTAGTCGGAATTGGCCGGCACATCGATGGCCGCGAACAGCGTGGACGCCGTGCGGTCGTCCGCGATGCGGCGCAGCTCGAGGTCGTGCACGCCGCTCATCTCGAGCCGCGCCAGCCACCCGGCCATGGCGCCATCGGCGAGCGCCGTGCTCGCCGGCGCGGCGAGCGGTGCGTCGGCGGAGGCGATGATGAGGACATCGCCGCCATTGGCCGCGTAGATGGCGAAATGCGGAAACGACTCTCGCATCGCCCGCAGCACCGAGGCGAAGAGGCGCGAATTGAAGCTGTAGACGTGGATCCACTGCGCGAGCAGCCCTCCGGGCTTCAACTGCCCGCGTATGCGCTGGTAGAACTCGCGCGTGTAGAGGCTCGATACGCCGCTCACCCAGGGGTTCGACGGCTCCGACACGATCAGGTCGTAGTGGCGATCGCTGCGCGCGAAATACGACTTGGCATCGTCGATGACGAGGTGGCTGCGCGGATCCGCATAAGCGGCATCCGTGAGCGGGCGGATGAGCCTCGCCCCCTCGATCATCGCCGGTTCGATCTCGATGGTGTCCACGCGCGCGAGGCGCGGGTTGGCCAGGAGCACCGACGTCGACATGCCCGTGCCGAAGCCGATCACCGCCGCATCCCGGATCGCCGGATTGTGGGCGAGCGGCAGTGCGGCCAGGAGCACCATCGTGTACTCGTCGGACACCGGTCCCGAGGCGCCCATCTCGACCACGACCGCCCCGTCGCTCTTTGCGTTGGTCAGGACGGAGAGGCTGCCATTGGAGGGCGTCTTCAGGATATCGACGCTGGCCGTCTTGCCGTCCTTGTGGAAGACCACCTGCGTCGATCCGGCCGGCCAGGATGCCCGGCCATTGCGGAACACGCCCGACGAGAGCTTGAGCGGATCGAGATGAAAGGCGAAGAACGCCACGAGGAGCCCGGCCACCCCGGCCGCGCTCCATCCGATGCGCGCCCCGCTCCGCCCGGCGGCGGCGCGAAACACGAACAGCAAACCGATGCCCAGCGCCACGTCGATTGCCGCGCCCGCCAGCAGCGTTCCCTTGATTCCCAGCGCCGGCAGCCCGACATGCACCGCCAGAATCACCCCGATGATCGCGCCGAGCGTATTCACCGCGTAGACCTGCCCGATCGAGCGCTCCCCTTCCCGCGAACGCAGCAGGTGATAGGTGATGAGCGGCAGCGTCATTCCGGCCATGAACGTGGCGGGCAACATGACCAGGAGGCAGATCAGCGTGGCGAGCAGCATGTAGACCGCATAGCCGGCCTCGGTACGGCTGACGGCCTCGAGCACCCAGGCCATGAGGTCGAAGCTGGCGCTGTAGACGGGAAGCGTGGCGGCGGCCAGGAGCCCCATCACGATCTGCACGATGGCGAGGAAGCGCACCGGGTCCGTGATGCGGTCGATGCGCGAGCGGATCCACAACCCGCCCAGGGCCAGCCCGAGGATGAAACTCGCGAGCATCAGCTCGAAGGAGTGCGTGGCGCTCCCGAGCACGAGCGAGAGGCTGCGGATCCAGGCGATCTCGTAGATGAACGACGACAGCCCCGTCAGCATGGCGACCAGCAGCAGCAGGACCGCCATGCGCGGTCCCTGCAGCGCTCCGGTCGCCCCTTCCGCGGTGAACCGGGACGACTCGGCCGGCTGCGCGCGCTTGTCGACGAAGTACACGGCAATGGCGAGGACGATGTTGAGTATTCCGGCAGTCAGCAGGACGCCGGGCAGGCCCACCAGGGGGATCAGGAGGAACCCGCTCGCCAGCACGCCGCCGACCGCGCCGATGCTGTTGAGGAAGTACAGCACCGAGAGCTTGGACCCGGGCAGCCCCGGATCGATGCGCAGCACGCCGCTGGTCATCAGCGGAAACGTCGTGCCGAGGAGGATCGACTGCGGCAGGATGAGGATGGCCGCGAAGACCCACTGCGACCAGCACCAGGACTCGGCACCGCAGGTCGCGGGCAGGAGCGTCGTGTAGGCCCATTGCGTGCCCGCCACGAACACGCGGTGGAACACGAGCGCCGAGACCCCGACGATGAATTCCGCTGCCGCATAGACGAGGAGCGGCCTCTTCACCCGCGTGGCGAAGTGACCCGCCAGCCAGGCACCCAGCGCCAGGCCGCCGATGAACACGACCAGCACCACCGTCTGGGCATAGGCCGCGTGCCCGAGGAACAGCTTCAGGTAGTGGCTCCAGATCGATTCGTAGATGAGCCCGCAGAAGCCCGAGACCACGAACAGGGCATACAGGATGCGTACCGGGGTGTTTGTCATGGGAACTCGATGGGTGGGGCGAATCCCGCCGGGCGGGAGGGCATGCAAAAACAAGGGGGCAAGTGCATGGCACTTGCCCCCCCGGACTGCCAACCGCTTACGCGGTTGCGATCACACCGGAGCGATTAGCGGCAGCTCGCCGGCACGAACTTCACGTTGCCGTCGTAGGTGCACTTCCAGGAGGTGATCGCGTCGCCGTCGGCAGCTGCGGTGGTCGCAGCGGCGTCCTTCATGGGCGACATCTTGACGATCTTGCCGGCCTGGTCGGCAATCGCGCCCACCGTGGCGTTGATGACGCCACCGGCCGCGACGTCCAGCGCGCTCATGTAGGCGGTGGCCGTGTTCGAGCAGCCCGATTCCGTGATGGAGACCGGCAGCTTGTTCTTGGAGGCGGCATATTCCGCGACCGAGGTCTTGCACGCGCTGATGGCGGACAGCACTTCCGTCATCTTCGAGCGGTTGAGGTAGTCCTGGTACGCCGGGATGGCAACGGCGGCAAGGATGCCGATGATCGCGACGACGATCATCAGTTCGATAAGCGTGAAGCCTTGTTGGATCTTCTTCATGGTGACTCCTGGAAGAGTTGAGTGAATCGGGATAGAAACCGGTATTCCCGGGCCGTGCCCTGCTACCAATGCAATCGACGTGCCAGCCGGACGCCGATCCGGCCGAACCCGTCCGGGCGCGGGGCCATCTTCAGCCCTGGCCACGAAAGTCCTTGTAAAACAAATATTTGATGTAACGCGCCGGGGCGGCGATCCGGCCGTCCTGAAGCCACGGTAGCCACCTGGGGTCCCGGCGGCCACCCCTTTCCCCGCAGGCCTCCCGCCGGTGCCGCGCCTGCGCGCAGGTTGTGACGTTTTTCGTCAGGCCCCGTAGCCGGGAATCCTCGCCACGTCCACCGCGTCGATCTGCGCCGGATCGAGGAACTCCTGCGCATAGCGCAGGTAGAGGCCTTCGCGCACGAAGATGTCGAAGAGGTCCGGGTCGATGTGGCCGTTCAGCTTGAAGCGGCCGAGGATCTCGAGCGACTCGGAAAGCGTCTTGCCGTGCTTGTAGGGCCGGTCGCGCGCGGTGAGCGCCTCGAAGATGTCGGCGATGCCCATGATGCGGGCCTGCACGCTCATCTGCGCCCGCGTGAGCCCCTTCGGGTAGCCCTTGCCGTCCATGCGCTCGTGGTGCCCGCCGGCGTACTCCGGGACGTTCATCAGGTGCCGCGGCCACGGCAGGGCCTCGAGCATCTTGATGGTAGCGACGATGTGGTGGTTGATGATCTCGCGTTCCTGCGGGTTCAGCGTCCCGGCCGGGATGTTGAGGTTCGCCTCCTCGTCCTTGGTGAGGAAGCGCTCCGCCTGCCCGCGCGTGCCGGTCCAGGTGTACTGCGCGATGCGCGAGACGCGCGCCTGGTCCTCCGCGCTCATGCGTTCGCCGCCGATGTTGGTGCGGCGCAGGAACTCGCGGTCGTCGTCGTACTGGCGCACTTTCGCCTCGAAGTCCTCGCGGGCGCGCTCGGCGGAGGAGGCGTCGCCCGCCTCGATGGCGGCGATGCGGGCGCGCAGCATGGCGATCTCGGCCTCGCGCTTGAGCGCCTCGAAGCGCGTGTCGACGAGCGCCATGCGGTCGTAGATGGTCTGCAGCTTGGTCGCCTTGTCCACCACGTGCACGGGCGTGGTGATCTTCCCGCAGTCGTGCAGGAGGCCGGCGATCTTCAGCTCGTAGCGGTCCTTGTCGCTCATCTGGAAGGACGCCAGCGGCCCTTCCCGGGTGGCGCAAGCCGCCTCGGCCAGCATCATGGTGAGCGTGGTCACGCGCTTGCAGTGCCCGCCGGTGTAGGGACTCTTGTCGTCGATCGCCGTGTTGATCAGCTCGATCAACGACTCGAACAGCACCTCCAGCTGCTGGATGAGGAGCCGGTTGGTCAGCGCGATGGCGGCCTGCGAGGCGAGCGACTCCGCCAGCCGCCCGTCCTCTTCGCTGAACACGGTCACCTGGCCGGTGGCGGCGTCGATGGCATTGATGAGCTGCAGAACGCCGATGATCCTGCCCTCGTGGTCCTTCATCGGCACTGTGAGGAACGAGGTCGAGCGGTAGCCGGTGCGCTTGTCGAAGTTGCGCGTGCCGGAGAAGTCGAAGCCCTCCTCCGTGTACGCATCCGCGATGTTCACCGTCCTGTCGTTGAGCGCCACGTACGCGGCGATCATCGTGAGGTTGGGCCGGCCTTCCTTGTCGTGCAGCGGGATCGGATAGAAGGGGACCGGGCTGCCGGAACTGCCCCCCATGGCGATGCCGAGGCTGTCGTTCCTCATGATCTCGAAGTGCAGCCGGTCGTCGAGGAGGCGATAGAGGGTGCCGCCGTCGGCGCGCGTGAGCTTCTTGGCCGCGACCAGGATGGTCTCGAGCAGCTTGTCGATGTCGCGCTCCCTGGAGAGCGCGATGCCGATCGCGTTGAGGTACTCGAGCTTGGAGAGGACGTGCGACTCGACAAAGCGCTGCGGGCCGGCCGGCGGGACGGCCGCAGCCTCGGGAGCCGCCCCGGCCTGCCCCGGCGTCATTTGATGCAGACCGCCCGCACCTGCTTCATGTCGGTGATGCCCTGCAGGACCTTCTCCATGCCGTCCATCTTGAGGGTGAGCATGCCGTCGGAGAGCGCCTGCGCGAAGAGCTCGGCCACGCGCGCGTGCTCCTGGATCAGCTTCTTCACCGGGTCGGTTCCCACCATCAGCTCGTGCAGGCCGACGCGGCCCTTGTACCCGCCGCCGCCGCACGCGTCGCAGCCCTTGGGCTTGTAGAGGACGAACTCGGGCTTGCCGAAGCCGTAGTCGCGCTGGAAGCGGTCGAAGACGCCCTTGTAGCCGGCGTTCGCATCCTTCTTGAACTCCGCCGTGTTGCGCAGCTCCTCGCAGTACTCGGAGATGAAGTGCTTCAGCTCGTCGCCGCCCGGCGTGTACGGCTCCTTGCACTTGCACAGGCGCTTGCCCAGGCGCTGCGCGAGGATGCCCAGCAGCGCGTCGGCGAAGTTGAAGGGGTCCATGCCCATGTCCAGCAGGCGGATGATCGATTCCGGCGCGGAGTTCGTGTGCAGCGTGGCGAACACCAGGTGGCCCGTGAGAGACGCTTCGATGCCGATCGCGGTGGTGTCCTTGTCGCGCATTTCCCCCACCATGATGATGTCGGGGTCGGCGCGCAGGAAGGCCTTCATGGCGGTGGCGAAGGTGAACCCCGCCTTGGGGTTCACCTGGCACTGGCGCAGGCCCTGCTGCGTGATTTCCACGGGGTCCTCCGCCGTCCAGATCTTCGTGTCGACGGTGTTGAGGAAGCCCAGCACCGAGTGCAGCGTGGTCGTCTTGCCGGAGCCGGTCGGGCCGCAAACGAAGAACAGCCCGTAGGGCTTGGAGACGCACTTCTTGAGCGTGTCGAGGTTCTGCGGCAGCACGCCCAGCTTGTCGAGCGGGATCGGTTCGCCGGCGGCGAGGATACGCATCACCACGTCCTCGACGCCGCCGGCGGTGGGAATCGTGGCCACGCGCAGCTCGATGTCGAGAGGACCGAACTTCTTGAACTTGATCTTGCCGTCCTGCGGCCGCCTCTTCTCGGAAATGTCGAGGTCGCACATGATCTTCAGGCGCGTCGTGAGGGCCTGCCGGTAGGAGGCGGGGACCTCGATGTAGTTGGAGAGCGAGCCGTCCTTGCGGAAGCGCACGCCGGTCTTGCCCTTTCCGGGCAGGGGCTCGATGTGGATGTCCGAGGCGTTCTGGTTGTACGCATCGACGATGATCTTGTTCACGAGCTTCACCAGCTCGTTGTCGGCGGCCGCGGAGACGTCGTCGGTGGAGGTGGCGACTTCCCCTTCCTCGTCGTCCATGGTCGAGAGCAGGTCCCCGATCGATTCCGAGGACATGCCGCCATCGGTCTCGACGCCGAAGTAGAGGCTCAGGGCCTGCACGAAGTCGCGCTGCGTGGTCACCCGGTAGACGACCTTCGCGCGCGGAAACACGTTTTCCACCATGCGCGAGTTGCGCACGCGCTCGGGGTCGGTGGTCATCACCAGGATGCCCTCCTTCGAGTCCTCCAGCGGGATCCACTGGTTCTGCTCGCAGTACTCGCGCTTCAGGTTCTTCAGGAGATCCATCGGCTTGATGCGGTCGCTCTTGTGCGGCTCGTAGGGCACCCCGAAGTACTTGGCCAGCGCATCGCCGATCGCCTGCGGCTTCACCTGGAACTCGTCGATGAGGATGTCCTCGACGTTCTTGTTCTTGCGGCGCGCGGCCTTGGTGGCGAGATCGAGCTCGCCGGCCTGGATGATGCTGTCGATGACGAGGTACTCGAACTTGGAGGCGATCTGCCCCGGCATCTGCTGGCGCACGCGGAAGGCGATGGCGAGCGTCTTGGCGAGCTCCATCACGCCCTCGTCGTGCAGCGCGCTGAAGGGCTGCCCCGAGAGGCTGTTGATCAGCTGCAGCACGCCCATGAGGTCGTTGCCCGACTCCCCGCCGAGGATCGGCGCGATGAGCATCTGGCGGGAGCGGTAGCCGGTGCGCTGGTCGACCGCCTTGAGAAACGTGAGGGTGGGCGAGTACTGCTTGAGTTCCGCGTCGTCGTAGACGTCGCGGATGTTCATGTGGCGGCGGTGCAGGGCGCAGAAGCCCGCGAGCGAGGACTCCGATATCGGCAGCTTGATGTCCTTGAACGAGTTCAGGCCCGTCTTCACCTTCGAGACGATGGAGGTCGCGTCCTCGCTCATCGTGTAGATCGTCATGCGGTCCGCCTCGAACAGCTGGCAGATGTCCCGCGAGACGTCGAGGATGATCTCGTCGATGTTGCTGGTGGAGTGGATCCGGTTCGTGACCGCCTGGATCTTCTTCGAGAAGGCGAGCTTCACGGTGACGTCCACCGCCCCGGCCGAAGCCTGCGGAACCTTGGGTTCGAGGACTGCGCTCATGTGTGCACCTGTCGGTCGAAATTGCTGCCTGTGTTGCCCTGTTCCCGCGCCGGTCGCGCTAGAGCGTGAACTCCTGGCCGTTCTCCAGCCTGCGCGGCTGCCAGCGGCCGGCGGCCTCGGAGACTTCCTGCATGGTGAGGTCGCCCTCCCCCGGCTTGAGGTGCGTGATGTACACCTCGGGCCGGACCTGCATCTTCTCGAGTTCCTGCCGGAGCATGTCCGGGCACAGGTGCTTCGAGTCCATCGCGATTCTGCGCTCCTTGTTCGGGAACGCCGTCTCGACGATAAGGTAGCGCAAGTTGGGAGCCTCGTTCACCGCCTTCCACAGCCCGTCGTTGACGGTCGTGTCCCCGGAGAAGACGAGGCTCGCCCGGCCGCTGTCGAGAAGATACCCCACTGCGGGGACCGTGTGTTCGGCCGGGATGGCCGTGATGCGCCGGCCGGCGAACTCCAGCGTCTGGCCGACCTCGATCTCGCGGTACACCATGTAGGGGTTCACGGCATCCGGGATCTGCGTGAAATCCGGCCAGATCTGCCAGTTGAACAGGTGGGCGCGCAGGATGTCCAGGGTCTCGCGGGTGCCGTAGACCGCGATCGGGCCCGAGCGCAGGGTGCAGACCGTATCCACCAGGAACGGGATGCTGGTGACATGGTCGAGGTGGGAGTGGCTCACGAAGACGTGGTCGATCTTCGCGAGGCTTTCCAGCGACAGGTCGCCGACGCCGGTTCCGGCATCGATCAGGATGTCCTCGTCCACCAGGAGCGCGGTCGTTCGCAGGCTTCCGCCGATGCCGCCACTGCACCCCAGTACCCTGATCCGCATCTCCTGACCTCGGCCCGTGGAAACGGGGATTGTTGACCGGCGGCGCGCAACGCGCGGCGGCGGGGCGCCAACGCGGGGCCGGGAGGCCCCCTTACGTCTTGAAAAAGAACTCCATCTTAACTCCCGCGATCTCGATCATGTCGTGATCCCCGAGAGGATGGGCCGTGGCACCCAGCGAGGCGCCGTTCAGCGTCGGGTAGGTCGCCCCTTCGACGTGGGTGATGAAGAACCCGTGCGGGCGCTTGGTGATGACGGCGACCTGCAGGCCGGGCTTGCCGATCGTGGTGAGGTTCTTGGTGATGTCGAGCGTGCGCCCGGCCGCGGCGCCCGAAAGCACCTGGATCGCCGCATCGGGCAGGGCGGCGTGTTCGCCGGCCGGTCCCGGTGCGGCTGGCGCGGGCGCCGCCGGCGGAGTGGCTGCACGGGGCGGCGCCACCGGTGCCGTCGTCGCAGGCGCCGCCGGAGCCTTGGCGGCCGGAGCCGGTGCAGCCGGGGGCGGAGGAGGAGGCGGCGCAGCGGGCTTCGCGGCCTCCGGAACCGCGGCGCGCAGGTTCGTCACGGTATCGCTGGACGCGCGCTCCGCGGGGGCTTCCGCCGGGCGGGCCGGGCTGCGGATGATCATGGTCTTCTCGAAGTCGTCGCCGGCAACCTGCGAGGGTCCCTCGGCGAAATACTTGAGCTTGTGCTTGCCGATCTCGATGACGTCGTTCGCCTGCAGGAAGTGCTTCTTGATGGGCTTGCCGTTCACCATCGTGCCGTTGGTGCTGCCCAGGTCCTCGATGAACGAGTCGTTCAGGATCGTGATGATCGCCGCGTGCTCGCCGCTGACCGCGAGGTTGTCGATCTGGATGTCGTTGTGGGGCTTCCTCCCGATCAGAGTGCGCTCCTTGGTGAGCACGTGCTCCTTGAGCACCTGCCCGTCGACACTCAATATCAGCTTGGCCATGGTCGGTTTCCTTGCGAATTACCGGAATAGCGCCTTGAACCGCGCGAGCCATCCGCGCGGCACGGCAAAGGGTTCGGCGACCCGGATGAGCATTGCCGAGATGTTATCGCGGCCCCCGTTGTCGTTGGCGGCCTGGACGAGTTGCTGCACGGTGAGGCTCGGGTTCTGCCGGAGCGTGACCATCGTGAGGCGGATCTCCTCGTCGTCCACCATGTCGTTCAGGCCGTCCGAGCACAGCAGGTAGATGTCGTCGGGCTGCGTCTCGTAGGCATGCAGCTCCGGCTCGACGGCCGGATCGATTCCGAGCGCCTTGGTGACGAGGTTCTTGTTCTGCGAGCTCTTTGCCTCCTCGGGCGTGATGAGGCCGGAGTCGAGCTGCTCCTGCAGCAGCGAGTGGTCGCGGGTGACCTGCTCCATCGCTTCGCCGCGCAGCCGGTAGAGCCGCGAATCGCCGATGTGGGCCACGGTCAGGGAATTGTCGTGGAAGAGGCAGACGACCAGAGTCGTTCCCATTCCGGCGCATTCCGGATTGTTCTGGGAGGTGGTGAATATCGCGGTGTTCGCGCGCGCGATCTGCTCGCGGATCAGGCGGTCGGCGAGCGCCATCGCCTCTTCCCGGCCCAGCCGCTCGACTTCCGACGGAATCCAGGCCGCGGCCATGCCATCGGCGATGAGGGAGGTCGCCATGCCGCTCGCGACCTCGCCCGCATTGTAGCCACCCATGCCGTCGGCGAGCACGTACAGGCCGATGTCCGGGCGGGACTCGATGCAGTCCTCGTTGTGGTCGCGGACCCTGCCGGGATCCGACAGGGTCGCGCTCTGCAGGGCCTGCGAGAGGTTCACGGCCGCGAGCCTTCCGTTCCGGCCGGAATGGCGGGTGCACGCCGGGCCTGCTGGCGTAGGTGGTGCGCTCCGCTTTCCCCGTTCCGGTGCGCTTGCTGATCCATTGCGATCCCGATTCTTGTTGTGACCGGCCGAAGC
>CAZOIB010000388.1:0-6254 GCA_964579785.1 uncultured Lysobacter sp.
ATCACGTGCGCGCTCCAGCCGGAGGTCCGCGAGATCACGAAGATCGGCGTGAACATCGCGGTGGGCACGCCCATCATGTTGTAGCTGGTCGCGCTGTACCAGTCGAGGTTGGGGAACATCTTCTTCTCGCGCCACATCACCTCCTCGACGCGCGCCGAGATGTCGAAGAGCTTCATGTTGCCCGCCTCCTGGGAGAGCTTGCGGGCGACTTCCTTGATGACCTGGTTGCGCGGGTCCGAGATCGTGTAGACCGGGTGGCCGAAGCCGATGATCACCTGCTTCTCGGCGATCCTCTTCACGATGTCGGCCTCGGCCTCGTCGGCGTTGTCGTAGCGGCCGATGGTGTCGAAGGCGAACTCGTTGGCGCCGCCGTGCTTCGGGCCCTTGAGCGCGCCGATCGCCGCGGTGACGGCGGAGTACATGTCGGAGCCCGTGCCCGCCACGACGCGGGCCGTGAAGGTCGACGCGTTGAACTCGTGCTCCGCGTAGAGGATCAGGGAGGTGTGCATCGCGCGCACCCACGACTCCGAGGGCCGGCGGCCGTGCAGCAGGTGCAGGATGTGGCCGCCGATGGAGTCGTCGTCGGTTTCCACGTCGATGCGCCGGCCGGAGTGCGAGTAGTGGTGCCAGTACATGAGCATCGAGCCGAAGGAGGCCATCATCCGGTCGGCGATGTCGCGCGACGGCGCGAGCTTGTGCTCGTCGCCTTCGGGCAGCACGGAGCCGAGGGTCGAGCAGGCGGTGCGCAGCACGTCCATGGGATGGGTCGATGCGGGAATGCACTCCAGGACGTCCTGCACGGCGGCGGGAATGCCGCGCAACGCGCGCAGCTTGCCCTTGTAGGCCTTGAGCTCGGACGCGTTGGGCAGCTTGCCGTGCACGAGGAGATACGCCACCTCCTCGAACTCGCACTTGTCGGCCAGGTCGAGGATGTCGTAGCCGCAATAGTGCAGGTCGTTGCCGGTGCGCCCGACGGTGCACAGCGCGGTGTTGCCCGCTGTGACTCCGGAGAGGGCGACGGATTTCTTGGGCTTGGGGGTGGCAGCAGGGGTGGCGGCTTCGGACATGGCGGTTCCTTCGATGGCGAGAGTCAGGGATGGTCCCTAGCTTTTCCTGGCGAAAAGGGCGTCGAGCTTCTGCTCGAACTCGTGGTAGCCCAGGTAGTGATAGAGCTCCTCGCGGGTCTGCATGGTGTCGACGACCGCCTTCTGGTGGCCGTCCTTGCGCAGGCTCCGGTAGACGTTCAGCGCCGCCTTGTTCATGGCGCGGAAGGCCGAGAGCGGATAGAGCGCGATCGCCACTTCCGCGCTGGCGAGCTCCTCGACCGAGAAGAGCGGGGTCTTGCCGAACTCGGTGATGTTGGCAAGCACCGGCACCTTCACGGCGGCGGCGAACTTGCGGTACATGTCGAGGTCGGTGATGGCTTCGGGGAAGATGCCGTCGGCCCCGGCCTCGACGCAGGCGCAGGCGCGGTCGATGGCTGCCTGCAGCCCCTCGACGGCGAGCGCATCGGTGCGCGCCAGGATGAAGAACGCGGGATCGGTCCTGGCATCGGCGGCGCTCTTCACGCGGTCGGCCATCTCCTGGCGGCTCACCAGTTCCTTGCCCGGCCGGTGGCCGCAGCGCTTGGCACCCACCTGGTCCTCGATGTGCATCGCGGCGGCCCCGTACTTGATGAGCGACCTGGTGGTCCGCGCCACGTTGAAGGCGCTCGCGCCGAAGCCGGTGTCCACGTCGACCAGCAGCGGCAGGTCGCAGACGTCGGTGATGCGGCGGATGTCGGTGAGGACATCGTCGAGGTTCGTGATGCCGAGGTCCGGCACGCCGAGCGAGCCGGCGGCCACGCCGCCGCCGGAGAGGTAGATGGCCTTGAATCCCGACGCCTTGGCGAGCGTGGCGTGATAGGCGCAGATGGCGCCGGGCACCTGCAGGGGTTTCTCTTCCTTCAGGGCGGCGCGGAAGCGCGCGCCGGGGGACAGGATCGTCATGGTGTCTGCTCGGTCAGGGATCAGTCGAAGAACGCACGGACCGCGTCCTCGGGCATCTTCACGCCCGTCACGCGCGCCTTCTGCAGCACTTCCCAGAAATAGCGGTAGGTGGCGCGGTCGTGCAATTCGCCCTCGAACTGGATCGGGCCCCAGCTGGCCTTCTGCGCCTCGATGAGGATCGCGCCCGCGGTCGCCACCTCGTTCAGGTCGGGCTTCATCGCGTCGACGATGGGCTGCACCTGCGAGGGATGGATGCTCCACATGCGCAGGAACCCGAAGTCGTTGCGCGCCCGCCAGGCATCGCGGAACACGTTGTAGGCGTTCTTCAGGTCCAGCGACACGTTGTGCGCCGGCACGACACCGTGCGCCAGTGCCGCCGCCACCACGTCGGCCTTGGCGCGGGCCACCAGCGGATGGTCGAACTGCCCGGGCGAGCGCATGTTGGCGGCGTGGATGGCGCCGTGGTGTCCGCTGACGAAGTCCATGAGCCCGAAGTCGAGGACCTGCACGCCGGGCAGCTGCGCGATCTCCCACGCGTCGTGCAGGGCGCCGTGCGTCTCGACCAGCACGTGCACGGGGATCACGCGCTTCACCTTCTTCTTCCTGGCCACCGCCTGGATGTAGAAGATCATCTCCTCCGCCTGCGCGACCGAGGTGCATTTCGGGATGGTCACGTAGGCGATGACCTGGCCCGCGCCGCCGACGAGGATGTCGACGTCCTTCTTCCAGTGCGCGTGCGTGTAGTCGTGGATGCGCGCCCCGGCCATCGCGAACCGGTTGGCGGGGGAGTGCAGGAGCCCGACGATCATCTCGGCATGCGCCTTCTCGCGCCCGGTCTCGGCGCCGTCCTCGCAGTCGCAGGTGATGTCGAACACGGCGCCGAGCCTTTCCTGCAGGTCGAGCGCCTTGGTGATGAGCTTTTCCGAGCCGGCGAAGTGCTCGCAGGCGGGGATGACCGGGAAAGGTTTCTCGCCGGCGAAGAGTGCGTCCTTGGGGTGGCGGGGGGCGGCCATGGGATCCTCCGGGTGAGCTTCGTATTCTAGGCGTTACGGCTTGCGCGGCACGAGCAGCGTGAGGTCGAGATCCAGCACCACCGACGGGTCCCTGGCGCCGCGGGCGGGGGTGGCGAGATCGCCGAGGATGACGTTCTTGGCGCCCAGGAGCCGCACGCGCAGTGCGCCGACGTCATCGCGGCCGGGGATCGCCTCCCGGCCGAGGATGACGGAGCGCGCATAGATGGTGTCGCCGGCGAACGTCGGGTTGGCGTGCGTGCCGCCGTGGATTGCCGCGATGGCGAAGGCGTTCTCCAGGCCGTCGTGGGAAAGCGCGCGGCAGAGCGAGATCACATGCCCGCCGTAGACGAGCCGCCGGCCGAACTGGTTGGCGCGCGCCGCATGGGCATCGAAGTGCACGCGCGCCGTGTTCTGGTACAGGCGCGTGGCGAGCATGTGGTCCGACTCCTCGATGGTGATCCCGCCCGGGTGGTCGATAGACTCGCCCGGCGCGTAGTCGTCCCAGTAGCGCGCGCCGCCGGTCGCCTCCGGCGCCAGCGCGGCCGGGCGCAGGAAGGCCGGCACCACCAGCTCGGAGGCCGGTATTGCCGCGGGCAGCTCGGGCACCGTGACGGCGGGCGCCGCCGCCTCGGGGTCGCGCTTGGCCACCATGACCCAGCGTGCCCAGGAAAGCACTTCGCGGCCGTGCTGGTTCACGGCGCGCGAACCCACGTAGACGACGCCGCTGGTGCCGCTGGAATTCTGCTTCAGGCCGATGACTTCCGACTGCGCCGCGAGCGTGTCGCCGGCGTAGACCGGAGCCAGGAAGCGCAGCCCCGCGTAGCCCAGGTTCGCGACCGCGTTGTAGGAGATGTCGTGGACCGTCTTGCCGAAGGCGACGTGGAAGACGAGCAGGTCGTCCACCGGGCAGGACGGGTGGCCCATGGCGCGGGCGACCGTCTCGGCGCAGTGCACCGGCTGGCGCATGCCGGTCAGCGCGAGGTGCAGGCTGCAGTCGCCGGCGGTGATCGTGCGCGGGGTGGCGTGGCCGAAACGCTGGCCCAGCGCGAAGTCCTCGAAGAACCAGCCTTGCGCCGGCCGGCTTCCCGCGCGGACGGGAACGCCGCCCGTCACTGGCCGGCCTCGAGCTGCTGGATCATGTCCGCGAGCGCGAGGAGCCGCCGGGCGGCCTTCAAATGGTGTCCCTCGATGAGCCGGCCGTTCACCACGACCACGCCGCGGCCTTCGCGGTGCGCGTGCTCGAGCGCCTCGATCAACTCGGTTGCCGCCGCGAGATCGTAGGGCTTGGGGGTGAACGCGTCGTTGCAGTAGGGCAGCTGGAAAGGGTGGACCAGGCTCTTGCCGTCGAAGCCGAGGTCGCGGGCGAGGCGGCACGCGTACTCGAACGACTGCATGTCCTTCAGGTCGGTCGAGATCCCGTCGACCACGGAGTGGTCGAACGCGCGCCCGGCGAGCAGGACGCGCGAGAGCGAGTAGTGCAGGGCGATGCGGTCCGGCGTGCGCCGCGCATGCAGCTGCGTGATGAGGTCGGAGGTCGCCATCACGATGCACGCGATGCGGTCGGAGGCGGCGGCGATTTCCTCGACGCGCAGCACCGCGACCGGACTCTCGATCATGACCATGATCGGCAGGTGCCTCCCGCCGGCCGCATCCAGGGCCGCCAGGGCCTGGTGCACGTCGTCCTTCGACTCGATGTTGGGGAAGAGGATCGCGTCCGCGCCGATGCCGGCCACGGCCTTGACGTCGTCCGCGCCCCACGGCGAATCCAGGTCGTTCACGCGCACCACGACCTCGCGCCGGCCGTAGCCCCCGGCGAGCACCGATTCGACGACGTTGCGTCGCGACTCGACCTTGGCCTCGACGAGGATCGGGTCGCCGAGGTCCAGGATCACGGAGTCGACCTTGAGCGTGCGCGACTTGTTGAGGTAGCGCGTGCTGCACCCGGGCACGTAGAGCATCGAGCGGCGCGGGCGGAAGTAGGGGGTCATGGCGGCAAGTCTCTGATTTGGCGTTGGAAACGCGCAACGTGTCCGCCGCGGACCACGGCCACGAAAGCGCTTGCTGCTGCGCAGCATGCTACCCCCGCCCCGGCGGGGGTGTCAACGGGACTTGTATCTTATATAAGACAAAGGAGCGAGCCCTTGTGCTAGCATTCCCGCCATGCCCGAGACGCACCCTTCACCGTCGTTCCGGCCGCTCTACGAGCAGATCAAGATCCTCCTCACGCAGAGTCTCGTGGCGGGGGAATGGAAGCCCGGGGAGGCGATCCCGTCCGAGATGGAACTGGCGGGCCGCTTCCGCGTGAGCCAGGGGACGGTCCGGAAGGCGATCGACGAACTCGCCTCCGAGCACATCCTCGTGCGCCGCCAGGGCAAGGGCACGTTCGTCGCCTCGCACAGCGAGCCTTCCTACCAGTACCGTTTCCTGCGCGTGATGCCGGACAGCGGCGAGAAGCTGCACCCGCACAATGTCCTCCTCGACGTGCGCAAGGGCAAGGCGAGCGCCGAGATTTCCCGCGCGCTCGCGATCAAGGCCGGGTCCGCCGTGCACCAGATCCGGCGCGTCCTCGAGTTCCAGGGGCGGCCGCTGATCCTGGACGAGATGGTGCTTGCCGCCAGCCGCTTCCCCGGGCTCACCATCCCGCGCCTCGAGGAGTACAAGGGCTCCATGTACAGCTTCTACGAGGAAGTGTACGGACTGCGCATGATCCGGGCGGAAGAGCGCATCCGGGCCGTGTCGGCGGACGAGGAGGTGGCGGCCCGCCTGCGCATCGCGAAGGGAACTCCGCTGCTCTGCGTGGACCGGATCGCATTCACCTACGGCGACATGCCGGTCGAGTGGCGTCGCGGCCTTTGCCTCACCGACGGTTTCTCGTATTTCAACGAGCTGGCGTAGCGGACCGGCGCACCGCCATGCCGGCGCTTTTTCCCCAGCGCGGGAAGGGGTATCGGATTGTGCGGTTGCAACAAATCCACGGTAGAATCGTGCGGCTTTCGCGATGCATGGCCGTGCCCAAGGAGTTCTGCCGTTGCCGCCTGGCAGTCGCTGCGGCCCCCAGGAACGAAAAATGACAACTGCATCAAAGCAGAGACCCAAGTATTACGATCTCAACCTCGCGCACCTGCCCCCGCCGGGGATCGTGTCGATTCTCCACCGCATCTCCGGCGCGCTCCTCTTCTTCCCCGTCATTCCCGCGCTCCTCTACCTCATGCAGGCAACGCTGGGCTCGGAAGCGGAGTGGCTGCGCTGGCGC